>NZ_JAKPBV010000010.1:0-105431 GCF_022662515.1 Lysobacter sp. M15
GGGGCTGCGTGGGGGGCGGGGGCGCGGCCCGCCGCCGGGGCCCCCGGGGCGGGGGCCCCCCCCGACGGCGCCTCGCGCGCACAGGCGGCCCCCAGCAGCGTGAGCAGTACAGGGGCGGCGACAGCCAGGGCGATACGGCGCATGGAGAGTTCCAGAAACAGTGCGGGTGAGACGCTACACGGCGAGGTCTCCGCCGACAATGTGCGATGCGTGCACCCCGTCGTATGCTGCGTTGGGCGCGCCGCCACAGGGGACCACGATGACCGCGATGCCGATCGCACTGCCGCCGTCGCGGCCCGAGCGCATCGCGCTGCTGATGCTCGTGATCGGGGCCTTGCTCGTCTCGGCGGTCGCACCGAAGGACCGCATGACCTGGCTGCTGGAAACGGTATGGGTGATCGTCGCGATTCCGGTCATCGCGTTGAACTGGCGCCGCTTCCCGCTCACCCGCCTGTTGTGCTGGCTGCTGGTGGCGCACGCGCTGGTGCTGATCCATGGCGGCGCGTACACCTACGCCGAAACGCCCGCCGGCTTCTGGCTGCGCGATATGGCGGTGGGCGCCGGCCTGGAGATCGAGCGCAATCCCTGGGATCGCGTCGGCCACTGGATGCAGGGCTTCGCGCCCGCGATCCTGGCGCGCGAATTGCTGCTGCGCCTCACTCCGCTGCGGCGCGGCGGCTGGCTCGTCTACCTGGTGCTGGCGGCCTGTCTGAGCTTCTCCGCATTCTTCGAATTGATCGAGTGGTGGGCCGCACTGGCGTTCGGCGCCGACGCCGATGCCTTCCTCGCCACCCAGGGCGATGTGTGGGACACGCAGTGGGACATGTTCCTGTGCCTGGCCGGCGCGATCGTGTCGCTGCTGCTGTTTTCGCGCCTGCACGACCGCCAGCTCGGAACGTAGCGCACGCCCACAATCGCGGCCCCGCGCGTTGCGCATTCAATGACGCTTGAAGTACTGCACCTCACGCTCGTGCTGCTCCGCTGCGGCACGGTTGGGGAACGTGCCCAGGTTGCGTCGCTTGCCGGTCTTGGGGTTGGGCTTGCGTGAATACAGACGGTATTCGCCGCTCTTGAGCTTGCGGATCATGGCGTCGTTCCGCGCGGGCCTCCGAGTGTGCACGCGGCCGCTTCATGCCGCTGTGAGCGAGGCGCCACGACGGCGCGGCACGGCAAGGGGCATGATAACGATCAGCGGTACAGAGCCGCAATCTTCAGCGCCAATCCGTAGGGTTCTGGATCGTTGCGGTTGCTGAGCACCACCACCGCAAGCCGTTCCTTCGGCCAGCGCACGATCACATTGCGGAAGCCGATGGTCTCTCCGGAGTGCCAGAGCGCATCGCCATGGATGCGCCAACCGTAGCCATAACCCTCGACATCGGCTTCGTCACGGACCGGGGTTTGCACCGAGAACGCCGCGCTGCGCGAGGCATCCGAAAGCAGGCGGTCGTCGTACAGCGCGGCGTCCCACTTCGCCAGCTCGTCGATCGAGGCGTAGATGCCGCCGTCGCCGAGCACCGCGCTGGTGGAACTCTGGTCGGTCCGCAGCCAGCGGCCGTCTTCGAAGCTGTAGCCATACGCGCGTTCGGCCACCTGCGACACGCCGTCCTCGAACGCCACCGCGCCACGCATCCCCAGCGGCGCGAAGATCCGCTCGCGCAGGAAGCTGGCGAAATCCCGCCCCGACGCCCGGCCGACCACCAGCGCGAGCAGCGCGTAACCGCTGTTGCTGTAGCGGTAGTCGCTGCCCGGTGCGAAGTACAGCCGGTCCGCCCCTTCGAGCAGGCGCAGTACGTCGGCGTCGTGCACCTGCACCGTTGTGTCCGCCGCCATCAGGCCCTCGTAGTCGACCAGACCCGAGGTGTGGGTGAGCAGGTGGCGCAGCGTCACGCCGCGAGCCGCCGGTGGCAGCGACGGCAGCCATTTCGCCACCGGATCCTCGAGCGCCAGCCGGCCGTCCTGCGCCAGCAGCAGGATCGCGGCGGCGGTGAACTGCTTGCTGACCGAAGCCAGGCGGAAGCGGGTGCCGGGTCCGACCGCGGTCCCGGATTCGAGGTCGGCCAGGCCGTAGCCGCGCCGCGCCACCGGCTCGCCGTCGCGCAGGACCAGCACCGCCGCGCCGGGCACGCGGCCGGCGTAGTCCTGCATCAACGCGTCGAGCGGATCCGGGCCGGGCGCAGCGGGCATCGACGGAACTCCGGCGGCGCAGGCGCCCAACAGCAGCGGGAGGAGGAGGGCGGCGCCGCGCATCGGAGCGGATTCTATGCCGTGCACCGGACCTCCCGCGCGCGTCATCGATCTGCAACAATGCGGCATCGCAGCATCCGCTGCGCCGTCCCGGGGAATCCAAGCATGTCCGCACGCCGCCTGCGCGCCACGCCGCGTCCGCTCGCCGTTGCCGTACTCGCCCTGCTGCCACTGATGGCGGTCGCCCAGACCACGCCGGAGTCCACCGACGCCGCCGTGCCGCAGACCGTCGACCAGCCCGCCGACACGCAGGAGCGCGCGGCCACGCTCGATACGGTGCAGGTGACCGCGCAGCGCAGGGTCGAGAACATCCAGGACGTGCCGGTCTCGATCAGCACGGTCAGCGGCGAGAAGCTCGACGTGCTCGCCTCCGGCGGCACCGACGTGCGTTTCCTGTCCGGGCGCGTGCCCAGCCTCAACATCGAGTCCTCGTTCGGCCGTGCCTTCCCGCGCTTCTATATCCGCGGCTACGGCAACACCGACTTCCGCCTCAACACCTCGCAGCCGGTGTCGCTGGTGTACGACGACATCGTGCAGGAAAACCCGATCCTCAAGGGCTTCCCCCTGTTCGACATCGCGCGCGTGGAAGTGCTGCGCGGCCCGCAGGGCTCGCTGTTCGGGCGCAACACGCCGGCCGGCGTGGTCAAGTTCGATTCGGTGCGCCCGTCGCAGGAGTTCGACGGCTACGCCAAGGTCGGCATCGGCAGCGACAACCTGTGGAACGTGGAAGGCGCCGTCGGCGGCGGCCTGACCGATACGGTGTCCGCGCGTGCATCGGTGCTGTTCCAGCGCCGCGACGACTGGGTCGAGAACACCTTTGAGGGTCCGAACGACGGCTTCGAGGGCTACGACGAATCCGCAGGACGCGTGCAGTTCCTGTACGAGGGCGAGAGCTTCGAGGCGCTGTTCGGCGCGCACGCGCGCCACCTCAACGGCACCGCGCGCCTGTTCCGCGCCAACATCTTCGAACCGGGCACGAACGATTTCGTCGACGACTTCGACGAGGACGAAGTGGCGGTGGACGGCTACAACCATTCCGAACTCGACAGCCAGGGCGCGAATGCGCGCCTGAGCTGGGACCTGGGCGGAGTCAAGCTGTATTCGATCACCGGCTACGAGTCGGTGGAAACCTATAGCCGCGGCGATATTGACGGCAGCGCCGGCCCGTACTTCACGGCGCAGGTTCCGTTCGCCTCCGAGACTGCCGACGGTATCCCCGAGCATTCGCAGTGGACCCAGGAGTTCCGTCTGGAATCGCAGTCGAGCGGTCCGCTGAACTGGCAGGCGGGCTTGTTCTATTTCAAGGAAGACTACGACGTCGAGAGCTTCAGTTACGACTCGCTGGCCGGCGGCGCGCAGGACGGCTACCAGCGGATCAACCAGACCAACGACGCCTGGGCGGTGTTCGGTGCGCTCACCTGGCAGGCTACCGATAAGCTGGAGCTGCGCGCGGGCATGCGCTACACGGTCGACGACAAGGGCTTGGACGTCGAGGAATACTGGAATACCGGCTTCGCGCCGTGCATCGGGCCGACCCTGGGCATCATCCCGGGCCCGCCCAAGTGCACGCTGGCGCAGCTCCTCGCAGCCGAAGGCGCGGGCGGGAGCCTGTCGGCCTCCACCGAGGACAAGAAGTTCAACTGGGACCTGTCGGCGGTCTACGCGCTCAACGAGGACGTGAACTTCTACGGACGCGTCGCCACCGGCTTCCGCGGCAGCAGCATCCAGAGCGCCAGCGCATTCAACAGCAAGTCGGTGGCTGGACCCGAGACCGTGCTCTCGTTCGAAGCCGGCATCAAGGCCGATCTGTTCGACAAGCGCGCGCGCCTGAGCGGCGGTGTGTTCCATTACCGGGTCAAGGACCAGCAGCTGACCGCGGTCGGCGGCAGCGGAAACGCCAACATCCTGCTCAATGCCGAGAAGTCGATCGGTCAGGGCTTCGAGTTCGATCTCGAGGCCTATCTGACCGACAGCCTGCTGGTCACCCTGGGCAGCAGCTACAACGACACCGAGATCCAGGATAGCGATCTGGAAGTGGCCCAGTGCGGTGCCCTTTGCACACCGCTCGACCCCCTCGGTCCCAATGGTGGTCGCCTCATCGACGGCAACCCACTGCCGCAGGCGCCCAAGTGGAACCACAACCTGACCGCGCGCTGGGGCATGCCCGCCGGCGCCGACGCCGAGTTCTACGTGTTCACCGACTGGGTCTACCGCAGCGAGGTCAACTTCTTCCTGTACGAATCGGAGGAATTCACCGGCAAGTCGCTGCTCGAGGGCGGCGTGCGGGTGGGATATTCCTGGGGCCTGGGCGATTACGAAGTGGCGCTGTTCGGCCGCAACATCACCAACCAGATCCGCGCGGTGGGCGGCATCGACTTCAACAACCTCACCGGCTTCATCAACGAGCCGCGCATGTGGGGTGCGGAGTTCAAGGCCCGGTTCTGACCAGCTCCGGAGGGCGGGCAGGTCCCGCCCTTCGCCGGTTCATTCGACCGGGTACAGACCGTCCTCGTAGGCGCGGGGGTGATAGCCCTTGATGCCGATCGCCTGCGCCAGCGGGCTGCGCGGATCCTCGCCCGCGCGCAGGCGCTCGAGCGCATGGGCGAAGTCGTAGCGCGGCCTCCAACCCAGTTCCTTGCGCGCCAGCGCATTGACGTACACCCGCTCGATCCCAGGGAACATCCGCCAGCCGCGGCGGGCATATTCGGCCTCGTAGCCGGGCACGCGGCGCGCGACCACGGTGGGCGCGTCGTGGCGCAGCTCGGCGCGGTCCTCGTATTCGAACGGCGTGGTGGCGCTGACGATGTAACGGCCGAAGCCGATCTCGGGGGCGTGCGCCAGCGCCAGCAGATGCGCGTCGGCCACGTCCTGCACGTCCACCCGGCGGTACAGCAGTTCGTTGGCCTTGATGTTGCCGTCGGCGTAGGCCGCACGCAGCGTGGGATCGTCGTCGGGCTCGGGGAAGAAGCGTGAGGTGCGCAGCACCACGCAGGGCAACCGCTGCTTGCGGTGGAACAGCCGGCACAGGTCTTCGGCCGCGGTCTTGGTGGCGCCGTAGATGTTCTTGGCCACCGGCGTTACCGCCTCGGTGATCCAGGCCGCGGGTTCGCCGTCAGGCGGCACCAGCGCATCGCCGAACGCACTGGTGGTGCTGGTGAAGACGAATGCGCCGACACCGTTCGCCGCGGCCTCTTCCAGCAGGTTCAGGGTGCCGCTGATGTTGGTGTCGACGAAATCCTGGCGCGCGTGCGTGGCCACGTGCGGCTTGTGCAGGGTCGCCGCGTGCAGCACACCCTCCACACCGCGCATGTGGCGTGCCACCAGCGCGCGGTCGGCAACCGAGCCGACCACATCGGTATAGGGCGAGGCTGTGATGTCGAGGGCGACCACCTCGTGCGCGGCGGCCCGCAAGGTGCGGACCAGCGCTTCGCCCAGATGACCCGCACTGCCGGTGACGAGAATCCGCATGCTCCGCCTGCCTGTGCGCCAGAAGCCGCGGATTCTAGCGGCGCGCGATCAATCGCTGTGCGGCAGTGGTGCTCAGGGTTCGGCCAGCGTTTCCCGCACGATGTCGAGGAGCATTTCGCCATCGTCCTGGTCGTGCTCCCAGTACATCACGCCGCCCAGGCCACGCGCCTTGGCGAAACGCACCTTGGCGCGCAGCGCCTGTGGGTCTTCGTAACTGACCATGCGCCGCGCCGACGCGTCCCAGAGCCAGGCCGCCTGCGCGGTGTCGTCCCAGTGGCGCTCGAAGCCCGCGTCGGCAAGGAATTCATTGCGGATCCGGTGCCAGGCCACGAATTCCACGTCGCCGCGATAGGGCTGGCCCAGACCGCTGTTGGCGGGCTCGACGTCGGTGAAGATCTTTCCGTAGAACGCCGCGCCCACATGCAGCTTGCGCGCAGGCACTCCGGCCGCCAGGAACTCGTCCACCGCCTGTTCGGTATTGCGGCTGCCGGGCGCCGCGGATGCGGCGCGATGCAGCCCGGCGTGATGGCCGGTGTGCGTGCTCTGGCTGCCGTAGAAGTCGTAGGTCATCAGGTTGATCCAGTCCAGTAGCGGCACGATCCGGTCGATGTCCAGCCCGCGCGCGCCTTCGCCGTCCGCCGCGGCGATGGTGAGCAGGTAATGGCGGCCGCTGCGGCCGGCCTCGCGATCCAGCGCACGACGCACCGCCTGCAGCAGCAGCGGAAACGTGTCCCGGTCTTCGGGCCGGTGGCTGATGCCGGGGCCCGGATGCGCCGGGTATTCCCAGTCGATGTCCAGGCCATCCAGATCGAAGCGCTGCAACAGCGCAACCGTAGTCCTGGCGAAACGCCTGCGCGCGGTGGAGCTGGCAGCCGCTTCGGAGAAGTTGCCAGCGCCCCAGCCGCCGATCGAGAGCAGCACCTTCAGCCGCGGATTGTGCCTGCGCAGTTCAACGATCCTGCGCAGACGCGCGGCGGTCGCCTCGTGCGGCAGGAACACCCGATGGCGTGGATCGACGCGGGCGAAGGCGAAATTGAGCGCATCGAGCTTGCTCGCATCGATGGCCGGCAACGGATCGCGATCAGAGACGTAGCCGACGATGCGCATGGGTTGCGCCGCTGCATCATCGGCGGCGATGGCCGGCGCCAGCGTGGCGGCGGACCACCCCAGCATCATCCAGACAACCAGGCGTCGCAATCCCGGCCACGATCGTCTTCGCATCTGCACGCATCTCCGCTCGCCACGACCCAACCCTACCGCATCGCCGCGGACCACGGCTGCAGACGCTGTCTCACTGCGGATCCTTCTTGATCGGCGGAAATGCCAGCACGGTTCCGCGTCGCGCATCGGCGCCGTCGCCGCGCTGCCACAACACCGGCACGTCCTGGGGACGCGCCGGTTCGTAGGTATCGCGCTCGGTAATGGCCGCCTGACGCGCCAGTTCTTCCTCGATCTCCCAGCTGTACTTGCGGCGCGGCGGCGCCGGATCGACGCGCCGGAACAGCCAGGCCGCGATCAGTCCCGCGACGGCGCCACCCAGGTGCGCCTGCCAGGAGACGCCGGGCTCGCGCGGCAGGATGGTCAGCAGCATGCCGCCATAAAACAGGAAGGCCAGCATCGCCGCGGCGATCGCCGGCCGGTCGCGGCGCAGCAGGCCCAGCGCGAACACCAGGAACATCAGCCCATGGGTCAGCCCGCTGGCGCCCAGATGGCGGCTGCCGGCATCGCCCAGCAGCCACGCGCCCAGGCCCGAACCGATCCACAGCAGCGGCAGCGCGCGCAGCGTCGCCTTCGGATAGGCGGTCAGCGCCAGGGTCCCGAGCATCAGCAGCGCGATCGCATTGGCGATCAGGTGCTCGGGCGAGCCATGCAGCAGCGGCGAAGTCAGTACGCCGAGCAGGCCGGACATCGACTTGGGCGCGATCGCCAGCGCATCCCAGGCGACGAAATGCTGCGCGGTGAACACCGCACACAGCAACAGCACGAAGGCGAGGCTGGCGTTGAACGCACGCAGCAGGCGCCTGCGGTCGGCCTTGCGCTGCTCGGGGGTGTCAGGGGGAGACTCGGGCGTGTCCAGGTGCATGCAGGACGAGGTGGCGGCGGCGGATTGGTTTGCAAGGGCCTTGGCGGCACCGTTCGCCCGGAACGTAGCGGAGCGAAGGCAGTTTGGTCTGCAAAGGCGTTCACGGCACCGTTCGTCCTGAGGCGTAGCGAAGCGAAGTCGAAGGGCGTCGCTCGCCGGGTCGTCTTGGCAACCGACAGCGAACGGAGCTGCGCAGAAGCGCCCTTCGACTTCGGCGCTTTGCGCCTACGCTCAGGACCGAGAGATCCCTATGGTCAGATTCCATCGGCCCGGAACGTAGAATGCCCGCATGAACGAGGTCATTCCCACCATCCGCCTGCGCAATGCCTGGCGCTCCACCCATCCGTGGATCTTCCAGAAGCTCATCGACAAGCCGGTACAGCGGCCCAAGCCGGGCTCGATCGTCGATGTGACCGGCAGCGACGGCGTCTGGATCGGCCGCGGCTTCTACAACGGGCATTCGCGCATCGCGCTGCGCGTGCTCGAACACGATCCGGACGTGGCGATCGACGCCGCCTGGTTCGCGGCGAAGATCGGCGAGGCCGTGCGGCTGCGGCGCGAACTGCTGAAGCTGGATGAAGTCTCCGACGCCTGGCGCGTGGTCCACAGCGAGGGCGATAACCTGAGCGGCCTGGTCGTGGACCGCTACGCCGATCTGCTGGTGGTCGAGTTCTTCAGCGCCGGCATGTACCGCCACCGTGAATGGATCTACGAAGCGCTGCGCGCGCAGTTCCCGGGGTGCCGCTTGCACGCCTTCGCCGACGAGCACGTGCAGAAGCAGGAAAGCTTCGACTTCAAACCCTGGAACAGCGCCGGCTCCGGACCGGCAGCGCCTGCAATCATCACCGAGCATGGCATCCGCTTTCGCGCCGATCCCGCGGGCGCGCACAAGACCGGCTTCTTCGCCGACCAGCGCGAGAACCGGGAGTGGCTCTCGCGCCAGTGCGCGGGCAAGCGCGTTCTCGACCTGTGCTGCAACACGGGCGGCTTCGGCGTGTATGCGGCCGTGCGCGGCGCAAGCGAGGTGATCGGCATCGACATCGACAACGACGTACTGGAGATCGCGCGCGGCAACGCGAAGCTCAACGACGCCAGGATCCGCTTCGTGCAGGCCGACATCTTCCCGTGGTTGCGCGATGCCGCTGCGCAGGGCGAACAGTTCGACGTGGTGATCCTCGATCCGGCCAAGATGACCCGCGACCGCGAGCAGGTGATTCCTGCGCTGAAGAAGTACCTGGACATGAACAAGCTGGCGCTGGCTACGGTGAAGCCGGGCGGCCTGTTCGCCACGTTCTCCTGCACCGGCCTGGTCAGCGAGGAACAGTTTCTCGACATGCTGCGCCGGGCTGGTTACTACGCCGGGCGCACGCTGCAGGTGCTGAAGGTGTCGGGCGCAGGCGCGGACCATCCCTGGCGCGCCGACGTGCCCGAATCGCGCTATCTCAAGGCGGCGTTCTGCCGGGTGCTGGACTGACGGTTGCCGGTTCGACCCGCACGCGCCGGGCGTATCCCGCCCGTTACGCGTCCTGCGCCTTGGCCAGCACGCTGTTGCGCCGTGCGTAGGCGAAGTAGGCGAGCAGGCCGATCACGTTCCACAGCGCGAACCACAGCTGGGTGCGCACCGGCAGGCTGACGAACAGGTACAGGCAGCCGCCGATCGCCACCGGCCCGACCAGCCACGCCATCGGCGTGCGGAAGATGCGCGCGCGATTGGGCTCGCGCCGACGCAGGATCAGCATGCAGGCGGCCACCGCCACGAACGCGGCCAGCGTGCCGGCATTGGCCAGTGCCGCGATCTCGTCCAGTCGCGCCACGCCCGCCAGGGCAGCCACAAACACCGCGGTGAACAGGGTCGTGCGGATCGGCGTGCCGGTGCGCGGGCTCACGGTCGACAGCCCGCGCGGCAATAGCCCGTCGCGCGACATGACGAAGAAGACCCGGCTCTGACCATAGAGGAAGGCCAACAGCACGGTGGGAAGCGCCACCACCGCCGCGCCTGCCACGATCTTCGCCGCGGTGCCCTGGCCCAGCTCGCGCATGATCAGCGCCAGCGGCTCCGGGCTCTGCGCGAACACCGTGTAGTTCATCGCACCGACCGCGGCCAGCGCCACCAGCATGTAGATCACGGTGCAGCCGATCATGGAGCCGACGATGCCGATCGACAGGTCGCGGGCCGGATTCTTGGTTTCCTCCGCCGCGGTCGAAATCGCATCGAAGCCATAGAAGGCGAAGAAGATGATCGCCGCGGCGGCCATCACGCCGCGCTCCACGCCGTCTGCGCCCATGGTCTTGGCGAAGCCGAAGGGCATGAACGGATCCAGCCGCGTCGCATCGAAATGCGGCAAAGCGATCGCCACGAACACGCCCAGCGCGAGGATCTTCACCACCACCAGCGCAGCGTTGAGCGTGGCGCTCTCGCGCGTACCGGCGATCAGCAGGCCGGCCACCGCGAACACGATCAGCACCGCCGGCAGGTTGAGCGCGCCGCCGGCGTGCGGCCCCACGGTCAGCGCCGTGGGCAGGTCGATGCCCACGCCTTGCAGGAAGCCGACCGCATAGCCCGACCAGCCTACGGCGACCGCGCTGACCACCAGCGAATATTCCAGGATCAGGCTCCAGCCGACGATCCATGCCAGCACCTCGCCCAGCACGATGTAGCTGTAGGTGTACGCGCTGCCCGCCGCCGGCATCATCGTGGCCATCTCGGCGTAGGCCAGGGCGGCGCAGGCGCACACGATCCCAGCCACCAGGAAGGACAGCAGCACCGCGGGTCCGGCCAGGTTCGCGCCGACGCCGATCAGGGTATAGATGCCGGTGCCGACGATGGCGCCGATGCCCAGCGCCACCAGGTGCGGCCAGCCCAGGGTCGGCACCAGCCGCCGTCCTTCCTCATGCTCGGTCACGCGGTCGAGGGATTTGCGCCGGAACAGGGACATGGACGGCCTTGCTGGAAGGGTCGGGGCGCGCAGTGTCGCCGAACGCGCTGCAGCATTGCCACTGCCCGCTGCCGACGGTTCGCGGCGACGTGCGCTGCGTCGGCTCGCGTCAGTGCGTGGGCATTGCCACCAGATCGGTGACGCCGACGTCCTGGCCGGCCTGGCTGAGCAGGGTGGTGGCCTGCCCGCGGTGGTGGGTCTGGTGGTTGAACAGGTGCATGAGCAACGCGAATACATCCCGCGCATGTGGATTGCCACGCATGTCGGCGTAGCGCAACGTGCCGCGCAGCGCTGCGTCGGTCAGTCCGTCGGTCCAGGCGACCAGCACCGCATCCAGTTCGCTTCGCCGGCGCGCCAATGCGGCCAGGTCGGCGCAGGGTCGCTCGTCCAGGCGCGCAGGTGCCGGCATCGCACGCACCGGCGCCAGCGCGTCCGCGTGCATCGGATCGGTGGCGAAGCGGCGCAGCCAGACGGTGTCGGCCACCACGAGGTGGCTGAGCGTGCCGAAGATCGAACCGAAGAACGCGCCGCGCTCGCGCATCACCTCGTCCTCCGGCAGCCTGGCGGCGGCCGCGTAGACTTTCCCGTTCATCCACGCGTTGTACGCGGCCATCGTCGTGACATAGCTGGTACAGGACATTCGCTGACCTCCGCAGGCGGAGCGATAGGGTATGCGATGCCCGCGTGCGGACGCGCCGAGCCCGCCGGCGCGTGGGGTCGAGCAGTGCGGCTCGGGCGTCGCTAGGGAACGTCTCGCGTCAACGGCCGCACGTGTTCGAGCAAGGCAGCGAACACGCGTCCGGGTTCCTCGACCATCGGCAGGTGCGCCGAATGTTCGAACCACACCAGCTGCTTCTTCGGCGCCTGCAGGCGTTCCATCCATTCCGCGGCGATCGGCGCGGGTACGGTGTAGTCGTGGCGGCCGAGGAAGAACACCACCGGCACGTCGAGCTTGTCCAGCGTCTGGAACGACACGTCGGCGAGCTTCGGCCATAACGTGGTCACCGAGAACGCGCTGCCCTCGCCCCAGGCCTTGCGGTCGGCCGGCGTGTATTCCGGCGACAGGCGCGTGGATTCGAAATAGAAATCGGCGTCGGGCCGGTACGCGGCCAGTGCGCCCCAGCCGATCGACCATTTGCGCCAGGCGTCGGCCTTGTCGATGGTGAAGGGGCCCAGGTCCGGATACGGGCGCAGTGCCTCGAGCTCGCGCAGCGCCTGCGCATTGCCCTCGCGTCGGGCGCGTTCGATCGTCCAGGCCAGACCCACCCGCTCGTTGTCTCGGAAGGAAATCGCCTGGCCCATGCCGACATAGGCGTGCAGCAGGTCGGGGCGCTTCGCGGCCACCGCCAGGCCCACGGCCGAACCCCAGCTGTGGCCCATCAGCACGATTTGGCGTTTGCCGTATTTGCGACACAGCAGCTCGATCAGCTCGATCGCATCGTCGCGGTAGCGTTCCAGCGTCATCGTCGAAGTCAGAGTCTTCGGGTCGTTGAGCGGATACGACTTGCCGGCGCCACGCTGGTCCCACTGGACCACGGTGAAGTAGTCCTCCCACGGGCGCTGGAAGCTCCAGGCCATCGGCATTTCCACCGAACCGGGGCCACCGTGCACGAACAACAGGATCGGGTTGTCCCGGTCCGCGCCACGCACGCTCACCGCCTGGCGCGCGCCGCCGAGCACCGCTTCGAACTCCTCCTGCACCCCGTTGGGCGTCACGATCCGCTGCAGTTCGGCCACGACTTTGCGGCCGGGGGCGTAGGCATCGATGTCGGGGGCTTGCGCGAACGCGGCTGCGGAGCACAGCAGACACAGCATCAGCAGGATCGATCGGTGCATCGGTGGTGTTTTCTCCTGGTTGTTGCCAACAGGGATACCTGGAAGGGAGCGGCGGTTGCGACGCGGCGCACGCACCGCATCGCGCAGACGACCGCTGCTGGCGAATGCAGCACGACACACGGCGCTCACGAGTCGCGCCACATCATCGCTGCGTCCCGACTCCGCGAGGAACGCGCGATGAAATCCGCCTTAGCCATGCTCGCCTTGCTGGCCTCCCTGGGCCTGCAGGGCTGCGACCGCCGGCAGACCGACGGCCATTCCGCCCTTCCGTCGGGTGAAGGCGCGGCCTCGGAAGCTCCAGCCGAGGCGCCGGCCGATACCAATGCCGCGACCCAGCCTGCAGCGGCCGCCACCGAGACGCCGCCGCCCCCGGCCGAGGCCGCCGAACCGGACCCGAACAACTGACGGATGGGCCGACCGGTCGACGCAGTTGGCCTGCACCGCCTGGCGCATCGCACATCCGCTATACCGGGAAGCAACGCGCTCGCCGTTCAGCGCAAGTGGGCGACGGTTACGCGCGCAGGTTTTCGGTGGCGATGGTGGTCGCGGTGGCGGGCTCCGGATCCAGCGGCCGCACCTCGTAGAACAGACCCAGCCGCACCGTGGGACTGTCGGCAAGCAGGCGCGCGGCCTGCTCCAGCGATGGCGCGACGACGAACCAGTAGCCGCCGATGAGCTCCTTGGTCTCGCCGAAGGGCCCGTCGGTCACCACGGTCTTGCGCGATACCGTTGCGCCCTCGGCCTTCAGCCGCGATCCGCCGTGCATGGTGCCGGCGGCGATGTGGCCGTCGAGCCATCCGTAGAAATCGTCGATCGCCTTCTGCACGGTCTCGGGCGAGGCCTCCGCGTCCCACTGGCCGCGGGAGATGACGAGGTAATCGTGGTTGGTCTGATCGCTCATGGGCGGAGCCGGAGGGTGGGAAAGAGAGCGGATTGTGCCCGGTCCGCATCTCGCCGGCTGCGACACGGCATCGCGTCATCCATCCGCGATTTCACGGTCGCATCGACGCGTGGCGCGAACCGCTGACGGCTACTCGACCCCGGCGGCGACGCCGGCCAGCTGCTTGACCCAGCGCGGGGTCGCGGTTTCACCGAAGAAGAAGGTTTCGGGCCGGTTCTCGGTCTTGGCCCAGCGATGGATCCAGCTCGTCCCCAGCTCGCCGGCAAAGTCGTCGCGGCGCAGGAAGGCAGGGTCCGAGGTGGCTTCATCGAGGCCGACGAATCGATAGTCGCGCGCGCGGATGCGTGCGACCAGTTCGCTGAAGGCCGCAGCGTTGAGCTCGTTGACATGCAGCAACAGGACCTGCGGCACCCGATATCCGAGCAGCTGCATGGAGCGCCGCTCGTAGTAGCCGACTTTGCTCACCATGTAGTCGACGTAGGCCTGGCGGATCTTCGCCAGCGTGGCGGCATCGGCGCCATCGTTGAGCACGTTGCGATATGCCAGCGCGTAGATCCATTCGGAACTGTTGATGGTGACCGGCGCAGTGCGATAACCATGCGCGCCCAGGAACGCGTCCATGGCTGCCTTGTCCTGCGGTGAGCGGCCGGTACGCAGGAACGGATGCCGGAACCAGCGGGGCTCGAGCCCGCGCTCGGCCAGCAGCGGCCGCAGGTGGCGCTCGCCGTCGAGGATGTCGGCCTGGAAAGCAGCCAGTCCGACCGCGTGCAGGTCGCTATGCCACGCGGTGTGGTTGCCCAGTTCGAATCCCGCGTCCAGCCAGTCTTCGAGCATGCGCAGCCGCTCGCTGCG
Source organism: Lysobacter sp. M15 (assembly GCF_022662515.1). Lineage (NCBI taxonomy): Bacteria > Pseudomonadati > Pseudomonadota > Gammaproteobacteria > Lysobacterales > Lysobacteraceae > Lysobacter > Lysobacter sp. M15. The sequence continues at coordinate 14,321 of NZ_JAKPBV010000010.1, forward strand.
CAGCGTGTCGTGCGCGTACAGTTTGCCGTCGTTGACGAATCCGATCACCGGAACGCAGGCCTGCTTCAGCGCGGACAGCAGCCTGGCGTGGTGCTCGGCCAGATCCGGGGGCGCCTGGTTCCGGTCCATCACCCAGGGCAGGTCGTCGAACGTCACCGCGATCCGGTTCACCGCCCGCGGCGTGCTGGCTTGCGGGTCGTCTGGCACGGCTGCGGCGTCGGGGCGTGCCGGGCAGGGCGAGCCTGCGGCGTCGGCGGGGGTGTCGATGACCGGCACGGCGGGCGCCGGGGCAGGCGGCATCGCGTCCTGCCCGGTCGCGGCGCCCGCCATCGGGATCGCAACCAGCAACAGGATGCCTAGCAGGGTCCGGCGCATCGGCATGTCCATCCCCGGAGTGTGCAACGTATTTTCGCATGCGGTCGACCCGGGCCGAATGGCCGGTTAGCGATGGCGCGGCCATGAAAACCGACACTCGGCACGCCGCCTCACCCCCTGAGACGCGCGTCGATACACTGGGTGCATGGCATTCACCACCCTCCTGCTGTCCTTGCTGCTGATCGCCGTGCTGGCGGCGATCGCGCTGCTGGTCGTGCTGCTGTTGCGCAAGCCCGACACGCTGCTGGAAACCCATGGCGCGCGCCTGCAGCAGGCCCTGCGCGAGGAACAGCGCGACGGCCGCGGCGAGCTGCGTCAGCAGCTCGACAGCCTGTCCGCGGCCCAGGAGCAGCGCATCGAGAACTTCGGGCTGCGGCTCAACGACCTGACCGAGCGCACCGATGCGCGCCTGGACGTGCTGCGCACCGCGCTGACCGAGGATGCGCTCAAGGCGCGGCAGGAAGCCGCTGTACGGCAGCAGCAGTTCGCCGACGTGCTCGGACAACGCGTACGCGAGCTCGCCGATCGCAACGAGCACCGGCTGGGCGAACTGCGCGCCACCCTGGAGACCCAGCTCAAATCGCTGCAGGCCGACAACGCGCAGAAGCTGGAGCAGATGCGCGCCACCGTCGACGAGAAACTGCAGACCACGCTGGAGGCGCGGCTCGGCCAGAGCTTCAAGCTGGTATCCGAGCGGCTGGAAGCGGTGCAACGTGGCCTGGGCGAGATGCAGGCGCTGGCGGTGGGCGTGGGCGACCTCAAGCGCGTGTTGACCAACGTCAAGGACCGCGGCGGCTGGGGAGAGGTGCAGCTGCAGGGCCTGCTTGAGCAGGTCCTCACCGCCGAGCAGTTCGCGCGCGGCGTGCGGGTACGGCCCGGCAGCAACGAGGCGGTCGATTTCGCCGTGCGCCTGCCCGGCCGCGGCGAAGGCGATGCCCAGGTGTGGCTGCCGATCGACGCCAAGTTCCCGCGCGAGGACTACGACCGCCTGCTCGATGCGCACGAGCGCGGCGAGATCGAAGTCGTGCGCAGCGCAGGCGTGCAGCTGGAACGCGCGATCCGCCTCCAGGCCAAGTCGATCAACGAAAAATACGTGGTGCCGCCACATACCACCGACTTCGCCCTGCTGTTCCTGCCGACCGAAGGCCTGTACGCGGAAACCATCCGCCGTCCCGGCCTGATCGATGCCCTGCAGCGCGAACATCGGGTGGTGATCGCCGGCCCGACCACCTTCGCCGCGCTGCTCAACAGCCTGCAGATGGGATTCCGTACCCTGGCCATCGAGAAGCGCTCGAGCGAAGTCTGGCAGCTGCTCGGCGCGGTCAAGAGCGAGTTCGGCAAATTCGCCACCGTGCTGGAAAAGGCCCACGGCCAGCTGGATACCGTGCAGAACAGCCTCAAGCTTGCCGGCGTGCGCACCCGCAAGATCGAGCGCCAGCTCAAGGGCGTGGAATCGCTGCCGGGTGTCGAGACGGAGCGGCTGCTGGGTGCGGTGGAGCCGGACGAGGCTGATACCCGGCACCAAGACTAGCCCTGTTGTTATGCCCTAAAACTTTAGGCGTGCGGAATCGAGCCGCAGGCTTCCTGACAGTCCCCTGCGACCATGGCGACTACGAGCTCAAGCGCCGATGGCCACCATCACTGGCTGGCAGCGTGGGGTGCCGATACGGTGACTCGCTCAGAGAGGAAGGGCATCGCCATGGCGTACATGCACAAGGGTTGGCTCCTGCTGTTGCTGGTCACTGTGCAGTTCGCGCAGTTCGCCGGCGCGCGGGACGCCACATCGCGCGAATCCTTCGACCTGCAAGTTCCAGTGGCGCCGACCCCGGTGACGGTCGAAGGCCGCGCGCGGCTGCAGTACGAACTGCACCTGACCAACTTCACCGATTCCCCGCTACGGCCGACCGCGATCGAGATCGGCGACGGCGCCAGCGGATTCCCGCTTGCGCGCTTCGAGGGCGACGCACTTGCCACGCGCATTACGCTGATCGGGCCGGCCGACGAGGCGCAGCTGCAAGGTGCCATCCCGGGCGGGCGTCGCGCGGTGCTTTATGTGGAAATGAATCTGGCGCCCGACGCGGTGCCGGCCGCGCTGGTGCATCGGCACTCGTATGTGCGGGCCGACGATGGCGAGGACACCATCTCCGGGCCGCGCGTCGAGCTGGACGCAATGCCGCTGCCGTCGCTGGGCCCACCCGTGCGCGGCGGCCCCTGGGTCGTCATCTACGATCCGTCGTGGCCGCGCGGTCATCGACGCATGTTGCTGGCGGTCGACGGTCGCGCGCGGCTGCCGGGACGCTTCGCCACCGACTGGGTCCGCGTGGATGCGCAGGGCCGCAGCGCGCGCGGCGATGTGGACCTCGCGCGCAACGCGTTGGGCTATGGCGAGGCGGCCATCGCGGTGGCCGACGCCACGGTCGTCGCGATCCGCAACGACTTCCCCGAAAGCGAGCGCGTATCCGCCAATCCCAAGCATGCGATCGACGACGCCAGCGGCAACCATGTGGTGCTCGACCTGGGCAGCAGCCGCTATGCGATCTACGAGCATCTGCGGCCGGGCAGCGTTCGCGTTGCGGTCGGGCAGCGGGTCCAACGCGGCCAGGTTCTGGGAGAACTCGGCTTCAGCGGCGACAGCACCGGCCCGCACCTGCATTTCCACGTCGCCGATGGGCCATCGCCGGTGCGTGCCGAGGGCCGGCCGTTCGCGCTGGAGCGATTCCGGGCGTTGGGGCGCTACGAGGACCTCTCGCATCTGGGCAGCGCGCCATGGACACCGCGCGCCCCCGCGGCGACCGCACTGCGCAGCGGCGAATTGCCCGAAGGCAACAGCGTGATCGAGGTCGACGCGCCGGCGGCGCGCGACTAGCCGCCCGGTCCGCCTGGCCCGCCCGGCACTACGGGCATCACGTCGACCGGGACATAGGGGTCGGTGTCGTCCTGCAGATAGTCGGGCAGCTCCTCGTCGGAGCGTTCGCGGTCGCCGAAGATCTGGTAGGCGCGGCGCTGCATCCAGGCGTCGCGGAACAGCGCGTATTCGTCGGCCGCGCCTTCGCGCATGCTGTCCACGGCCATCAGCTGGGTGCGCACATCGACCAGCTGCAGGCCCTGCAGGAAGACCCGGGTCTTGTCCTGTTCCACGTATTGCAGCGGCGCCATCGGCGAATCGCCGACCAGGCCGAACACGTCGCGCACGGTGCGCGGGCCGAACAGCGGCAGCTCCACGTAGCGCGACTTCTTCCAGCCCCAGACCCCCAGGGTCTGGCCGAAGTCCTCGCTGCGGTTGGGGATGTTGAACTTGGTCGCCGGGTCGAAGATGCCGGCCAGGCCGAGGGTGGAATTCACCGTGAACCGTGCCAGCGATAGCCCGGCCTGGCCGGGACGGCCCTGCAGCAGCGCGTTGAGCGCGCTGACCGGCTGGCCAAGGTTGTTGAAGAAATTGCCCACGCCCAGGCGCACCGGACGCGGTACCACCGCGACATAGGCCTGCGCCAGCGGCCTGGCGATGGTCCGGTCGACCACGTTATTGAACGCGTGCACGCGCCGGTTGAGCGGCTCCCACGGGTCGTAGCTGGACGGCAGGTCCGCGGGCGACGGCAGGGAAGGATCGGCGACCGGGTTGTAGGGATCCTGGCCGTTGCCGTAGAGGGCGGCATAGTCCTGCTCGGCCTGGGTAGGCGCCAGCGGATCGCCCGCAGCGGCGGCCTCGTCGGTCGTTGCCGCAGCTGGGGTCTGTGCGGCGGCTTCGGCAGCAGCGGGATCGGGCGCGGACGCCGCGGCGGGCTCGCTGTCCGCAGGCGTCGGGGCGGTGACGGTCGCCGCTTCCGACGGCGTTGCCGCCTCCGCGGCAACGGCCGCAGCGACGGGGGCATCGGCCTTGCGCGCAGCCGTACCACCGGCGCAGGCCGCCAGCAGCAGGAGCACGAGCGGCGCGGCGGCTCGCGTAAGTCGCAGGGGGGTCATGAAGGATAGTGTACCGGCTGGTGCGGAAATGTCCTCAGCCGGCAGCGAACCCCAGCTGGTCGTCCAGTCGATACGCGCTGCGCAGTTCGGCCAGGCCAGGCGGGTCGCCCAGCAGTGCGACGCCGTCCAGCTTCGAGGCCACCTCGGCCAGCAAGGCCAGCCCGGCGCTGTCGATGGAGGCCACCGCGCCCAGGTCCAGCACCCGGACGCCGTCGATCGCAGGCAGCTGCTTCCACAGCGCCGGCACCTGCGCGCGCAACAGAACGCCGGCGAAGCGCAAGGCTTCGCCGGCGCGGGTCACGCTAGCGTTGGCGTCAATTGGTGCTGGCATCGGCCTTGAGCTGGCCGCTGCGCAGATCGGAGGCGACCTGCTTGATCGACTTGCGCTGCAACTCGGCATCGAACTGCTGGCGGAAGGTCTGGACGAAGGACACGCCTTCGACCATCACATCGAACACCTTCCACTGGCTGCCGGACTTGCGCATCAGGTAATCGACCGGGATCGCCTCGCCGCCGCTGCGCAGCAGTTCGCTCGCCACCTTCACCCCCAGGCCGCGCGGCAGCGCGGTCTCGGATTTCACCCGCACCTTGAGCCGGGTGTTGAAGTCCAGCAGCGAGGCGCCGTAGCGCGCCATCAGGTTGTCGGCCAGCGCGTCGGCGAACAGCTTCACGTCGGCATCGGAGGCGCCGCGACCATGGCGGCCCAGCACCTGGCGCGCCGCGTAGTCGCGGTCGAACATGGTATTGAACTCGCCCGACACGAACTGGCGCAGTTTGCCGCGGTCGGCGGTGAACTCCGCGCGGCGGCTCTCCAGCGTGGTCAGGATCCGGGTGCTGTTGTCCAGCACCAGCTTGCTGGGCGAGCCCTGCATGGTGGCGGCAGCAGACTGCTGCTGCGCGAGGCCGACGCCCGGCGTGGCCACAGCGGCGAGCCCGATGGCCAGGGCCAGGGCAAGGAGGTTGCGGGTCATCATGGTGTCGTTTCCGTGGGAGCGGGGGATTCGGCCTCGGGCGCCGGTGCGGCGTCCTCGGGCGAGTCGGGCGCGGAGGATGACCCGGGCCCGCTGAACATGTACTTGCCGACCATCTGCATCAGGTCGACGGCAGGGGTGGTGAAGGCGATTTCATCACCCGGCTTGAGCACCTCGATATCGCCGCCCGGCTGCAGGCCGATGTAACTCTCGCCCAGCAGGCCGGCGGTCTGAATGCCGGCCGAAGTGTCGGCGGGCAGGTCCTTGTAGCGGTCGTCGATGGCCAGGGTCAGCACCGAATCGAGTTTCTGCGGGTCCAGGGTCACCTCGGTGACCCGGCCGATGTTGACCCCGCCGATGCGCACCGGGGCCGATGCGCGCAGCTGGCCGATATTGGTGAAGCGCGCCTTCAGCTCATAGGTACCGGCGTTGCCGAAGGAGAACTTGCCATTGGTCGACGCGAGCGCCAGGACCAGCAGCGAGGCGAGCGCCAGCAGCAGGAAGGCGCCGACGGCAAACTCGAGACGGGGGCCACGGGACATGGGATTACCTCAGGTGGGTCACTTCGTCATTCCCGCGTTCGCGGGGACGACGATCGAAGGGAATGGGGAATGAGCGGCAGTCATGGGTTCCACATCGCCGACAGCACGAAGTTGAACATCAGCACCAGCAGCGAGGCATTCACCACCGCGCGCGTGGTCGCGATCGAGGTGCCTTCGATGGTCGGCTCGGCGTGATAGCCCACGTACGAGGCCACCAGCGCCGAGGTGCCGCCGAACACCGCCGCCTTGACGAAGGCGAACACGAAATCCTTGTCGAAATCGACCGCGTCCTTCATCACCTGCCAGAAGGTGCCGCCGTCGATCCCGATCACGTGCACCGCCTCGAAGTAGCTGGCCGAGATCGCGAAGCTGCAGAAGAACGCCACCAGCAGCGGCACGGTCAGCACCGCCGCCCAGAAGCGCGGCGCCACGGCCTTGGCCACCGGGTCGATCGCCATCAATCCGAGCGCGGTGATCTGGTCGGTGGCGCGCATCAGCCCGAGCTCGGCGGCGATCGAGCTGCCGGCGCGGCCGATGAACAGCAGCGCGGTCAGCACCGGCGCCAGTTCGCGGTACAGCCCCAGTCCCACCAGCGCGCTGATCTGGTTGGACGCGCCGTAGGTTTCCAGCGCGCGATAGCCCAGCAGGGTCACCGACAGGCCGACGAAGGCGCCGCCGACCGCGATGATCGGCAGGGAGCGCGCGCCGACCTTGTAGATCTCGCGAATCAGCTCGGCGAAGAAGTCGGCGGTCGGCTTCGACGCGCGCAGCACCGACAGCGAGAACAGCCCGGCGCGGCCAAGCGAGCGGGTGGCGGCGATGAAGGGCATCAGCGGCCGCCTCCGGCGGCGGGATTCGGGATTCGGGATTCGGGATTGGTGAAAGTGCGCGATCGCACCGGTTCGCGTGCTTTTGCGCGGGCGAATCCCCAATCCCCAATCCCCAATCCCGGCTCCATCACGCCGCCTCCGCGCGCGGTGCGCTGTCGAAACGGATCGGACCATCCGGTTCGCCGCGCAGGAACTGCAGCACCAGCGGATCGGTGGTCGCTTCCAGCTCCGCCGGCGTGCCGGAGAACACGATGCGGCCGTTGGCGATCACGATCGCGCGGTCGGCCACCGGCAGGGTTTCGTGCACGTGGTGGGTCACAATGATGCTGGTCATGCCCAGGCTGTCGTTGAGCCGCGAAATCAGGCTCATGATCACGCCCGAAGCGATCGGGTCCAGCCCGGTCAGCGGCTCGTCGTAGATCATCAGCGGCGGATCCAGGGCCAGCGCGCGCGCCAGCGCCACGCGCCGGGCCATGCCGCCCGAGAGCTCGCGCGGATACAGATCGCCCGCGGTGCGCAGCCCTACCGCATGCAGCTTCATCAGCACCAGGCGTTCGATCACCGGCTTCGGCAACGCGGTGTGCGTGCGCAGCGGCAGCGCGATGTTTTCGGCGACGGTCAGGTCGGTGAGCAGGCCGTTGCCCTGCAGCAGCACGCCGATGCCCTTGCGCAGCTCCAGCAGCTCGCGCTGGCGGCGCGGCACCTGGGTGCCCAGGACTTCGACCGTGCCTGCGGTCTGTTCCAGCTCGCCGGTCAGCGCCGCGAGCAGGGTCGACTTGCCGCTGCCCGAGGGGCCGAGCACTGCCGTGATGCTGCCGCGCGGCACATTGAGGTCGATGCCGGACAGGATCGTCCGCCCGCCGCGGTCGAGGCGCACCCCGGACAGGCGGACGGCGATGTCTTGCGCAGGCACGGGATCGGCGGGCATGGGGTCGTCGTTCGGGTGGGCGGTGCGACCGGATGCGACAGCGCCCGGCCTGGGCCACGAAGGCGCGCAGCTTGGACGGAGCCCGCTGAATCGCGCCGGAGTGACTGAACCGAACGGTACAGGAATCTCCCCGGACGCGCCCGTGACGCAAGTCAGGCCGGGATGCGTGGAACCCCGGAGTCCGGATGCATCCGGCGATGAAAAGCTCCGCTCCGGCCCTGATGGAGCAACGGGTTGGTCATTGCGGCGGGGAAGTCTCAACGCTGACGCCGGCCTGTGGCCTCGAAGACGCGGCGATCGTTCGGCCAGATGCATGACCCGGTCGGAAGCCGACACCGACGCGTGCAGCGATCGGTTGAACCCGCAGCGAAAAAGACTTGTTGCGCGCGAGTCAGGGCGCCAACCGCACCTGCTCCACTCCATCCATATCGTTTCTGGAATAGACGGCGACCAATCCTTCATTGGTCGTGCCGGGGGGATTGGGCGAAGCTCCGTGCACGCGAACATCGCCGCTTCCATTCCGCTGATCGCATCACGCGGCCGATTGCGTCGCCGATCCGATACGACCCGACACTCCGTCCTGCCGATGGCCACCAGAATGAAACGATTCGCACTGGCGCTTGCCGCCTGTATCGCCGTGCTGCCGGCCTGGGCCGGCGACGTCACGTTCACCGAAGTCCACTATGCCGGCGATGACGGCGGCCCGGCCGTCGGTCCGACGCAGTACCGCAATCCGGTCGTCGCCGGCTTTTATCCGGATCCCTCCGCGATCCGCGTCGGCGACGACTTCTATCTGGTCACCTCCACGTTCGGCTATTTCCCGGGCCTGCCGATCTTCCACAGCCGCGACCTGGTGTCGTGGCGGCAGATCGGCAATGCCATCGATCGCGCCGACCAGCTCGACTACGGCGACGACGAGCTGACGCGCGGCCTGTTCGCGCCCACGATCAGCTACCACGACGGCACGTTCTACATCGCCAACACCTGCTTCTACTGCGACGGCGGCAACTTCGTCATCACCGCGAAGGACCCGGCCGGGCCGTGGTCCGATCCGGTGTGGCTGGGGTTCGAGGGCATCGATCCGTCGCTGTTCTTCGACGACGACGGCAGCGCATGGATGGTCAACAACGGCATGCCCCAGGCCAAGCTGCGCTACGAGGGGCATCGCGCGATCTGGCTGCAGCAGTTCGACGTCGCCAGCAAGAAGATGATCGGCCCGCGCACGGTGCTGGTCGACGGCGGCGTCGACCCTGCAGCCAAGCCGGAGCACGTCGAAGGCCCGCACCTGTTCAAGCGCGACGGCTGGTATTACCTGACCGCGGCCGAAGGCGGCACCGGCGAGCAGCATGCGCAGATGATCTGGCGCAGCCGCAAGGTCACCGGTCCCTACGAGCCATGGTCCGGCAATCCGTCGCTGACCCAGCGCGATCTGGATCCGAAGCGGCCCGATCCGGTCACCTCGACCGGACACGCGCAGTTCGTCGATCTGAAGGACGGCTCGTGGTGGGCGGTGTTCCTCGCCACGCGCCCGTATCGCGGCAACCAGTACAACCTGGGGCGCGAAACCTTCCTGCTGCCGGTGACCTGGCGCGACGGCTGGCCGATGGTCCTGCCGCGTGGCGAGCGCGTGCCGGTGGTGCTGGAACGCCCCGCATTGCCGCGGAGCCCGCAGCCGGTGCCGACCAGCGGACCGATCGAATGGAGCGAACGTTTCGGCGCCGAAAAACTGCCGCCGCAATGGATGACGATCCATCCGCCGAAGCAGGCGTGGTTCGACACCGACCGCGACGGCCTGAAGCTCACCCCTTCCCCGACCCCGCTGGGCGGACACGGCAGCGGCGGGCAGCCGGCGTATCTGGCGCATCGCCTGCAGCACCACCATGCGACGCTGTCCGCGACACTGGCGCCCTACAAGCCGGAACCGGGCGAACTGGCCGGGCTGGCGGTATTCCAGAGCGAGGGTTACCACTACATCGTCGGCGTGGAAGGCGATCAAGACGGGGCCGCAGTCGCGCTGTACCGCCGCGCCGGCAAGGACGGCGCCGCGACCGGAGAGCGCATCGCCCGCATCGCACTGCCGTCGTTGCAGCAGCCGGTGTCGCTGCGCTTCCAGCTCGACGGCCCGCGCCTGGACGTGTTCTACGCATTGCAGCCGGGCGCGTGGAAACCGGTCGCGAGCGATCTCGATGCCAGCATCCTGAGCACCGATACCGCCGGCGGCTTCATCGGCGCCACGTTTGGTCCGTACGCATACCGTCCATGACCGGGACGCGGGCGATCGCTTCAGGGCGTCGGCGGTCACCCGACGTATGGCCAACACTCGGCGCCCATACGCGGACGTTCGAACATTGGCTGCGGTGGGGGTAGTGGGCACTTCCTGGCTCGCATGCCAGAAGCCTGCCGGCCCATCCGCCAAACTCGAAGGTAGCGCTCATGCGCGTCGATGCCGCACAAGGTGGGAACGAATGGGATCGAAACTCGCAAAGCTGACCGCCGCATGCGTCGTCGCCGGGGCCTTCTTCTGCCATGGCCCGGTGCGGGCGCAGAGCGCGGAAGGCCATAGCGACTGGCCGGGTCCAGGCCAGCTCTTCGTCGGCACCAACTACCAGTCCGTGGATCGCAGCGACGAGCAGATCAGGCGCGACATCGCGCGGATGAAGCAGGCCGGCTTCAAGGTCGTGCGCGTGGGCGACCTGTCCTGGGATCACTTCGAGCCCGCCGAAGGCAAGTTCGACTTCAAGACCTTCGACTGGATGATGGACGAGCTGCATGCCGCCGGCCTCAAGGTCATCCTCGACATCCCCGGCCAGCCGGCGCCGATCTGGCTGCACCACAAGTACCCGGGCGTCGACATCGTCACCCAGAACGGGGTGCAGCTCGATGCGGCCGAGCGCTACATGGACAACATCAGCGATCCGGATTACAGGCGCCTGCTCGCGCGCATGGCCGACACGCTGACCAGGCGCTATGCGAAGCACCCGGCGCTGTTCGCGATCGGCTACAACAACGAAATCGGCAACGGCTTCGTCTCGTACTCGGAAGCCGACCGCCTGCGTTTCATCGACTGGCTGAAAGAAAAGTACGGCAGCATCGAGGCCCTGAACAAGGCCTGGGCCACGCAGCGCTGGTCGCGCCACATCAACACCTGGGACGAGGTCCGGCTGCCGTACTTCGACGGCCCCGGAGCCTTCGAACGCCAGCTCGACCTGCGCCGCTACTGGTCCGACGTGACCATCGCCACGCTCAGGGACCTGGAAGCGATCCGCAAGCAGAACACGCCCGACAAGCCGGCCATCTCCAATCTCTGGGACACCTCCGGGCGCAAGGGTTTCGATTACCTGGCGACCTACCGCGACTACGTGAGCTACGGCGCGATGGGCTTCTATCCCGGCGAGCCGCTTGGCGCCGCCTTCGACGCGACGATGATCAAGGGCGGCCTGTCGACGCCGACCTGGTTCAACGAATTCACCGCCGGCGGCGGCGGCTACTACGGCACCAGGGGACGCGCGCGCATGTGGGCGCATTTCGGGCTGCTGATCGGCGCGCAGGCGGCGCTGGCATGGACCTGGCACAGCCACCACGGCGGCGAGGAGCAGGCCCTGTTCGGCCTGATCGACCACGACGACCGGCCGTCGTGGAAGCTGGACGAATTCGCCACCATCGCGCGGGAGTTCTCGCAGCTGGAGCAGCTCGGCTTCCCGCGCATGACCCAACCGAAGGTTGCGATCGCCTATTCGTTCGACAATGTCGTTGCCTCCGACCCGAGAGGGCCGTCGAACACCGTCAAGCAGTACATCGGCACGCCGTACCAGAAGCAGGCGCACAACGCCTTCGAGCCGCTGTTCAAGGAAAACATCGACGTTGCCGTCGTCAACATCGGCCACGAGGATCTGAGCCGGTACACGCTAGTCGTCGTGCCGGGCCTTTACCTGCTGGACAAGGCGGCGGCAGAGAACCTGCGCAAGTTCGTCGCCGAAGGCGGCACGGTCATCATGACCGCGTATTCGGCCAAAGTGAACGAGCACAACCAGTGGTACGACACGCCGCTGCCGGGGCGGCTGACCGATGTCTTCGGTCTGCGCACCAACGAGTTCTACAACGCCGGCGCGGTCGCGACCGAGATCGACGGCGAACAGGTCAAGGGCGACATCGGTCATTACGAGGTGCTGGAGCCCTCGACGGCGCAGGTGCTGGCGCGCTTCACCAACATGGAAGGCAATACGCCGTCGATCACGCTGAACCGGTTCGGCAAGGGGCGTGCGATCTACGTCGCCACGCCGGCCCAGCCGCAGATCATGCGGCCCCTGTACCGGCAGCTTTACGCAAGCCTGGGGATCGAGCCGGGGCCCAAGACGCCGGACGGCGTGTACGCGCGCGTGGTCGAAGGCAGGGTGCTGTACGTCAACGCCGCGGGCGAACCCAGGGATGTACCGATCGACGGCACGATGTTGGGCGTGCTCTCGGGCAAGCGCTGGACGGGCACGCTGCAGCTTCCACCCTTCGGTGTCGATTTGCTCGAGAAGTAGGCGGCTGCCCTTGCGGCCGGTCGTGCTTCGGCCAAAGGGCGCCCACCGTGGCGCGTACCAGGCGCCCGGCCTGTGATCGTCGCCGGGCGAGAGAGCTGATTCTCCAGCTCGCGGCCCCCAGTCCCATCGTGTGCGACCCGGCTCCGGCATGATGCCCGCATGCAGGCGCGGCCCGGGTTCCATCTCTATCACTCCAATGCGCTGGACGTGCTCGCGGGCTTGCTGGCGGCGCAGGTGGCGCAGCCGCATGCCGATGGCGACTGGTTGCGCCCGGACGTGGTGCTGGTGCCGCAGTTTTCGATGCGCCGTTGGCTGCAGCAGGCGCTGGCCGAGCATTCGGGGATCTGCGCCAACCTGGAGTTCCTGACCCCCGGCGAATTCGTCGAACGTGCGCTCGACGCGCAGCTGGGCGCAGCCGGTGCCGACCAGCGCCTGGCGCCCGAGGTGCTGCGCTGGCACATCCTGCGCGAGCTGCGGCAGCGTCCGCCTGCGGCGTTGGCCGGTTTCCTGGGCGACGCAGCCAACCCGTTCGAAGGCGGGCGCAAGGCCTGGTCGCTGGCGCGCGCGCTGGCCGACACCTTCGAGAAATACCAGGCCTGGCGCCGCGACTGGCTGCTGGCCTGGGAGTCCCGTTCCAGCCACGGCGCCGCGCGCGACGACTGGCAGGCCACGCTGTGGCGCCGCATCGCGAAGGATCGTGCGCACCGCGCGCGCCGGATCGACGACTACCTGCGCGCACTCGGCGCCGGCGCGGTGCCTGTGGGTCTGCCGCCGCGACTGTTCGTGTTCGCCTGCCAGAACGTCTCGCCCGACGTGCTGCAGGTCATCGCCAGCCAGGCACGCGCGGGCGAGCAGCCGGCTTTCGAACAACATTTCTATTTGCACACGCCCGCGCGCGCCTACTGGGGCGACCTGTCGCGTTACGGCGCCGACTACGCGCCCGCCGACGACGATGCCTTCCTCGGCGCGGCCAATCCCAATCCGCTGCTCGCGGCCTGGGGCCTGGCCGGCCGCGACTTCATCGCCGCGCTCGGCAGCGGCGAGCCGGTGCGCCCGGACTTCGAGCTGGTGCCGTTCGCCGAACCGCCGCGCGACACCCTGCTCGGCAGGCTGCAGGCCGACGTGCTCGACAACGTCGAGTTCGACCCGCGCGCGCACCGCGCTGCCGGCTGGCCGCGCGCGCAGGTGGATCGCACGGATGCCAGCCTGCAGTTCCACGCCTGCCACACCCGCCTGCGCGAGGTGCAAGTACTGCACGACCAGCTGCGCGCGCTGCTGGAGGCGCCGGGCACGCCGGAACGCCCACAGCTGCAGTCGCGCGACATCGCGGTGCTGGCGCCGGACATCGATCTGTACGCACCGCATATCGAAGCGGTGTTCGGCGGCGCGCTCGGCACGCCGCGTGAGATCCCCTACACCATCGCCGACACCAGCCCGCTGGCGAGCGCGCCGCTGGCCGAAGCCTTCCTGCGCCTGCTCGAAGCGCCGCTGCGTCCGCTCTCGGTCGGCGACGTGATCGATCTGCTGGCGGTGCCGGCGGTGGCCGCGCGCTTCGACGTGGACGATGCCGGCCGCGGCGCGCTGCAGGATTGGCTGGAATCGGCCGGCGCGCGCTTCGGCCTGGACGCCGCCGACCGCACCGCCGCGCAGGCCGGGGGCGGCAACGCCTACACGGTGGAATTCGCGCTCGATCGCCTGCTATTGGGTTACGCGACGGGCGCGGAAGAGGACGTCGGCGCGGGCGCCGATGCGGTGGCGCCCTGGCCGGAGCTGGAAGGCCAGGCCGCCGACGCGCTCGACGCCGCGCTGTGCCTGCTCGCGCTGCTGCGCGAGGCGCGCGACCGGCTCGCCGGCGAACAGACGCCGGCGCGCTGGCAGCAGCTGCTCGAAGACCTGCTCGAACGCGCGTTTGCGCCCGAGCGCGACAGCGCCGATGCCGCCGTGCTCAAGCGCCTGCGCAAGGCGATCGCCGGCTTCGCGCAGGGCGCGCGCGAGGCCGGCTTCGACCTGCCGGTCGAGCACGCGGTGGTGCTCGAACACCTGCGTGCGGAACTGTCGTCCAGCGATGCGCGCGCGCCGTTCCTATCCGGCGGCGTGTGCTTCGGGCGCATGGTGCCGATGCGGCTGATCCCGTTCCAGGTGGTGTGCGTGCTGGGGCTGGAGGAAAGCGCCTTCCCCGGGCGCGACGCGCGCGATCCGCTCAACCGCATCGCCGCGGCGCTGGACACGCGCGAGCGCCGGGTCGGCGATCCGTCGCGCCGCGACGCCGACCGTTACCTGTTCCTGCAGCTGTTCGCCTCCGCCGGCCGCGTGCTGTATCTGAGCTGGTGCGGCATGGATCCGCGCGACAACGCGCGCCGCGAACCGTCCGCGGTGCTGAGCGAACTGCTCGATGCCGCCACGGCCTGCCACGCGCCTGAAGACGACACCGCCGCCGCGGCGGTACGCGAGGCGCTGGTGGTCCGGCATGCGCTGCAGCCGTTCGCGCCGGCTGCATTCGGCGCCGCGCACGAGGGCGAAGCGCTGCCCGAAGGCATCGTGCACGAGCCGCGCCGCTTCAGCTTCGACGCGCGCTGGCATCCGGCGGCGATAGGGGCGCTTGGTGATCGACCTGTGGGAGCGGCCGGTGAGCCGGCACCGGTGTTCGCGCCGCCCGCACTGCAGCTGCCGCACCGCGCGCACGCAGACGGTGCGTTCGTCGCCCTCGACCGGTTGCGCCGTACGCTGCTACGCCCGCATGCGGTGTACCTGCAGGACGGCCTGGGCATGCGCCTGCCAGAGGACGAACCGCCGCTGCCGGAACACGAGCCGCTCGGCGCGCCCGACGCCCTGCAGAACTACGGCCTGCGCCATGCCGTGTTCGACGCCTGGCTGCGCGCGCGTGGGCGCCCCGCACTGCAGGCGCTGCATGCGCGGCTGCTGGCGCGCGCGCAGGTGGCGCCGGGCGCGGACGGCCGCGCCACCGTGGCGGCGCTGGTCGACGACCTGGCGCCGTTCGCGGATGCGGCCCTGCACGCGGGCTTCGGCGCGGAGGGTGCGCGCGTGTCGTTCCGCACCGGACTCGGGCCCTTCGGCATCGACGGCGCCCTCGACGGCGTCCACGGCCAACGCGTGCTGCGGGTAGTGCTCAATCCCGGCGGCGTGCACGGCGGCCACGCGGTGCGGCACGGGCTCGACCGCCTGTGCGCGGCGCTGCTCGGGCTGGAACTGCACGAGCTGGCGGTGGCGGAGAAGGGCGCCGAACCACGAGTCGAGCCGTACGTCATGCCGGATCCGGATACGGCCAAGGCGATGCTCGCCTCGCTACTGGCCCTGCGCGCGGACGCGTTGCGCGCGCCATTGGTGTTCCTGCCCAAGGCGGGCTGGCGCTATGTGCGCACGCTGGAGGACAAGCGCAGCGAGGAGGCCGCGCTCAAGGCCGCGCGCGAATGCTGGAGCGGGCAGGGCTGGAACGCTAGCCGCGCCGAAGCCGGCGATGCGACCGCGCTCGCGCTGCGCGGCCGCGCGCCGTTCGACGACGCGCTCGATGACGCCACGCGCGAGGCGGCCGAAGCCCGCTTCGCCGCCACTGCGGTCGCCGTCTTCGATGCGCTCGAAGGCCACGGCGCCGTCGACCCGGAGGCGCTGCGATGAGCGCCACCGTGTTCGACACGCCGCTGCGCGCGCGCAGCCTGATCGAGGCCAGCGCCGGCACCGGCAAGACCTGGGCGCTGGCCGGATTGTTCGCGCGCGCGGTGATCGTCGAGAAGCTGCGCGTGCCGCAGATCCTCGCGGTCACCTACACCGTTGCCGCCACCCAGGAACTGCACGAGCGCGTGCGCCTGCGCCTGCAGCAGGCGGCCGCGCTCGCCCGCGGCTGGCAGGCGGGGGATCCGGACGAAGTTGAAGACGATGCGCCCGACACCGCGCTGCTGCGCCGCCTGATCCACAGTGCCGTGCAGGCCGGCGAGTCGCCTGAAGCCTTGCGCCTGCGCCTATCGCGCGCCGCGCGCGAAATGGACCTGGCCGCGATCACCACCATCCACGGCTTCTGCCAGCGGGTGCTGGCCGAACACGCACTCGCCACCGGCCAGCCATTGCTCGCCGCGGAACTGATCCCCGGCAACGATGCCCAGCGCACCGCGCTCGCGGTGGCGCTGTGGCGGGCATGGTCGCGCGATCCGGCCGAGGCCGATTTCCTGCAGCGCTGGTTCGGCGACATCGCAGGTCTCGCCGACGCGCTGCGCACCCTGCTGGCGCCCGAACCGCTGCTGCCCGAAGCGCCTGCGGATGGCTGTGCCCGCCGCGATGCGGCGTGGGGCGCGTTGCGTGCCGAGTTCGCCGTCAACGGCGAGGCCGTGCGCGAGGAATTGTTGGCCGCGCTGCGCACCCGCGTGCTGAGCGGAGCCAAGGACAAGCGCATTCCCGTCGATGTGTTGTGCGACTGGCTTGCCGCGCAGGCGGAATCCTCGCCGCTGCATCCACATCCGGAACTGTGGCGGCTGACGCCGGAGGCGATCGAAGCCGCCTACCTCAAGAGCTCGCGCGCCGCCGTGCCGCGCCCGGCGTTGGGTGAACGCATCGCCGACTGGCTGCAGGCGATGGAACGCTGCGACCTGCAGCGCCTGCACGCCCTGCGCGCCGATGCGCGCGCGCGCGATGCTGCCGACAAGCAGGCCTTCCACTATCGCGATTACGACGACCTGGTCGCCGCCGTGCACGCGGCCACCCAGGACCCGGACGTCGCCGACGCACTCGCCGCCGCGCTGCGCGGGCAGTTCCCGCTGGTGCTGGTGGACGAATTCCAGGACACCGACGCGCGCCAGTGGACGATCTTCGAGCGCCTGTTCGATGCCGATGCCGATGCCGATGCCGGCGGCGGTGGCGGCCTGCTCCTGGTCGGCGACCCCAAGCAGGCGATCTACCGCTTCCGCGGCGGCGACGTGGAAACCTATCTGCTGGCCGGGCAGGGCGCGCACCGCGCCGACCCACTGCTGCGCAACTTCCGCGCGCGGCCCTGCGTGCTGGCCGCGGTCAATGCGCTGTTCGACGCGGAGCGTTTCGGCCAGGACCTGCTCGGCAAGGGCATCGGCTACACGCCCAGCGAACCCGGCCGCGCCGCCGAATGCGATGCGCACCTGCTGCGCGACGGCGCGCCCATGCCTCCGCTCACCTTCCACGCCGTGCCGCCGCGCGTGGTGGAAAAGAACGGCAAACCCGAACCGAAGGATTGGGACAAACCCGAGTCCACCCGCATCGCCGCGCGCCTGTGCGCGCAGGCCATCGCCGGCCTGCTGCGCGACGCGCAGGGCGGCCGCGCCTCGCGCTTCGACGGCGCCGCGCTGCGCCCGCTGCTGCCGCGCGACATGGCGGTGCTGGTGCGGGTGCACGACGAAGCCGCCGCGGTGCGCCAGGCGCTGGCGGAGGTCGGCGTGCCTGCGGTCAGTGCCGGCCGCGGCAGCCTGTACGCCGGTCCACAGGCGCGCAGCCTGCTCGCGCTGCTGCTTGCGCTGGCCGCACCGGGCGACGAGCGCCGCCTGCGCGCGGCGCTGGCCACGCCGCTGTTCGGTTTCGACGCCGCCGCGCTGTGCGCGCTGGAAGACGACGGCGACGCGCTGCGCCGCTGGCAGGACGACGTCATGCGCTGGCGCCTGCGCTGGGAGCAGCACGGCCCCCAGGCGATGCTGGCCGACGTGCTGGCGCAGCAGGCACCGCGGCTGCTGGCCCAGGCCGAGGGCGAACGCGAACTGACCTACCTGCTGCAGCTGGGCGAACTGATGCAGGAAGCGCGCGCCTCGGCCTTCGACACCCGTGGCCTCGGCCCGCGCGGGCAGATCGACTGGCTGCAGGCGGCGATCGCGCATGCCGATCCGGGCGACGAAACCCAGTGGCCGCGGCTGGAATCCGATGCCGGCCGCGTGCAGATCCTCACCCTGCACGCCAGCAAGGGCCTGGAGTTCCCGCTGGTGTTCCTGCCGTTCGTGGGCATCGGCCGCATGGACGGCGTGCGCGGCAACGTGGTCGATTACCACGCAGGCGATGGCACGCGCGTGCGCCAGTGGAAGACCGAGGACGTGCACGGCAGCGAGCCCGCATGGAAAGACGCCTGCGAGCGGTCGAAGATCGAGGCCGACGCCGAGGACATGCGCCTGCTCTACGTCGGCCTGACCCGCGCGCGCGATGCGCTGTGGCTGTGCGGCGGCGCGTTCGCCAACCATCGCAACACCGCGCTGTTCCGCCTGCTCGGCCGCAGCAACGTGCCCGATGCCGACCTGCAGCGCGCGCTCGACGGCCTGCTCGACCTGCACGCAGGCCTGCCGCCGCCACGCCCCGCACGCCTGCCGCCGCAGCCCGCGCCGCCGGTGCCCGCGCCGCGCACGCCAACGCGCACGCTGCGCCGCGACTGGTGGATCCATAGCTTCAGCCAGCTGCACCGGCAGCGCGCGCACGGCACCCTGGTCCCGGTCGACGAAGCCCCGGCCGACGACGAGCGCCCGCTGGCCGTGCTCGAACTCGCACCGACCCGCTTCGGCGGCACCCGCTTCGGCAACGCGCTGCACCAGGCGCTGGAACACGTCGACTTCGCGCGCTGGCGCGACTGCGACGGTGAGCCGGTACCCGAAGGCGAATCGCGCCACCTCGAACAGGCCCTGCGCGACCAGGACTACCCCGACGGCGACCTCGCCGACGGCGTGCGCGAACTGGCAAACCTCGTCGCGCGCACGCTCAACGCGGCGTTGCCGGTAACTGCCGCTCCCTCGCCGCTCCCAGCGTCTCTCGAATCCGTTCGTCCTGAGCGTAGCGCCGAAGGCGCGAAGTCGAAGGACGCATCTCGCCAGGAGCATCCTTCGACTCCGGCGCTGCGCGCCTACGCTCAGGACGAACGGGATGGAGAGACGGAGTCCGAACACGCCGTACGGCTGTGCGATATCCCGCCGCACGACCGCATCGCCGAACTCGAATTCCATTTCACCCTCGCCGGCACCGACACCCGCGCCCTGCTCGCACTGCTGCACGCGCACGGCATCGCCCGCGACCGCCGCGACTTCGGCGCGTGGCCGCGGCTGTCGGGCCTGATGAACGGCAAGATCGACCTCACCTGTCGCATCGGTGGCCACGCCTACGTGCTCGACTACAAGTCCAACCGCCTGCCGGCCTTCGACGACGCCAGCCTGTCCCAGGCCATGGCCGCCAGCGAATACGAGCTGCAGGCGCTGCTGTACGTCGTCGCCCTGCACCGCTGGCTGCGCCTGCGCCGCGGCGCGGGCTACGACTACGAACGCGACATCGGCGGCGCGCTGTACCTGTTCTGCCGCGGCCTGGCACCCGGCAGTGCGCAGGGCATCGCCACGCTCGTCTTCCCGCGCGCGCTAGTAGAAGGCGCGGACGCGCTGTTCGCAGGAGGCGCCGCATGAGCCGCCCGCCGATCGAATCCGACGCACCGCGCGCTGTCGACGAAGCCTTCGCCGCGCTGCTCCAGCGGCTCGACCCCGCCACCGACCCGCGCGTGCTGCATGCCGCGCGCCGTGCGATGCAGGCCGTGGCACAGGGGCACGCCGCGCTCGACCTGCACGAACTCGCGCGCGAACCACGTGACGGCGCGAGCGACCACGATGCGCCCGAACCCTGGCGCCGCGCGCTGCAGGCTTCGCGCTGGGTCGACACGCCCGATGTCGACGCAGCCGCAGCGCCCGACGCACCGCTGGTGCTCGAACGTGACCTGCTCTACCTGCGCCGCTACCGCGAGTACGAACGCCGCCTCGCGCTCGGCCTGCGCCGCATCGCCGCGCAGCCGCTCACCGCCAGCGATCTCGGCGCACTCGCGCCGCTGTTCGCGCAGCTGTTTCCCACCGCTGCCGCAACCGCGCCGGCGCACGCGGCGGAGACGCCAGAACCGCGCAACCTCGAACTCTTTCCGCTGCCATCCGCAGAAGGCGGCAAACCCACCTCGCCCGCGCGTGGAAGCAAAGCAGCGCGCGAATCCACCTCTCCCGCTCGCGGGAGAGGTCGCGCCGCAGCCGCGGGTGAGGGCGCCCTTCCCGATGACGACCA
This sequence comes from Lysobacter sp. M15, assembly GCF_022662515.1. Classification (NCBI taxonomy): domain Bacteria; kingdom Pseudomonadati; phylum Pseudomonadota; class Gammaproteobacteria; order Lysobacterales; family Lysobacteraceae; genus Lysobacter; species Lysobacter sp. M15. The sequence continues at coordinate 34,484 of NZ_JAKPBV010000010.1, forward strand.
AGCCCGCGCCGCCGCCCTCGCCCTGGTCCGCAACCTGCTGCTCATCACCGGCGGCCCCGGCACCGGCAAGACCACCACGCTCGCGCGCATGTTGGTGCTGCTCATCGCCCAGCACCGCGCGCTCGACGACGCACCGCCGCGCATCGCGCTGGCCGCGCCCACCGGGCGCGCCGCCGAACGCATGGCGCAAAGCATGGCCCAGGCGCGCGATGCGCTGCACGCGGCCGGCGTCGACGCGGCCCTGCTCGACGCGCTGCCCACCCAGGCTCGCACCCTGCACCGCCTGCTCGGCCCCATCCCCGACCGCCCGCGCTTCCGCCACGACGCCGCACATCCGCTCGCCTACGACGTGGTGGTGATGGACGAAGCCTCGATGGTCGACCTGCCGCTGATGTGCAAGCTGGTCGAAGCCGTGCCCGACGGCGCCCTGCTGGTGCTGGTCGGCGACCCGGACCAGCTGCCCTCGGTTGAAGCCGGCGACGTGCTCGCCTCCATCGTCCATGCCGCCGGCGACGGCACCCACCTCGCCCCCGCAGACGCCGAAGCCCTGCGCCCCCTGCTCGGCGATAGTGCCCTTGTAGGAGCGGCCCTTGGCCGCGACCACGCAACCGAACCACCCGCCACACCCTTCGCCCACCACCGCGTCCACCTCCGCCGCGGCTGGCGCCAGTCCGAAGCCCTCGACCTCGCACCGCTCGCCGACTCCGTGCGCGCGGGCGATGGCGAACGCGCACTCGCCCTGCTGCAAGGCCAGTCGCTGCGCGGCGTCACGTTCCACCCTGGCCTGTCCGATCCGCTGGCCGCCGCCACCCGCGAACCGCTGCTCGCCACCTGGCGCGCGCTCGCCGATGCACACGACCCGCGCGCCGCGCTCGACCAGGCCGCGCGCCTGCGCCTGCTCACCGCCGTGCGCGCCGGCCCGCAGGGCGCGGTGCAGCTCAACGCGCGCATCGAGGAAGCGCTCGCCGGCACCCAGCGCGACCGCTACTTCCACGGCCGCCTACTGCTGGTCACCGAAAACAGCTACCGCCACGGCCTGTTCAACGGCGACATCGGCGTGTGCCTGCGCGACGCCGGCGGCGCGCTGGTGGCCTGGTTCGCCAATGGCAGCGACGTGCGCGGCTTCCACCCCGGCACCCTGCCCGCGCACGAGGGCGCCTTCGCCATGACCGTGCACAAGGCCCAGGGCTCGGAATTCGATGCCGTCTGGCTGCTGCTCCCCACCCGCCCCAACCGCGTGCTCTCGCGCGAGCTCATCTACACCGGCATCACCCGCGCGCGGCGCGAGCTGCATGTGGCGGGCAGTGCGGAAGTGATCGAAGCCGCGCTGGGGCGGCATGTGGGGCGGTGGTCGGGGTTGGGGTGGCGCCTCTCTTCTTGAAAACCTGGCTGTCAGCTGCACCCGCACCGGGCCCCGCTATGCCGGCGCCGATGCCGAAGTCAAACGCTCGTGCAGCGGTTTTCTGTAGCCTCGGCTCACCGGCAGCTCGACCCCGCTGCGCAGCACCACCGCATATTCCCCCGAGCTTTGCAGCTCGAGCCCGCGGATGCGCTCGAAGTTGACGATGGTCGAGCGGTGGATGCGGATGAAGCTCTCGCCCAGGTCGCGTTCGAGTTCCGACAGGGTGCGGCGGATCACGTGCGTCTCGCGTCCGATGTGCAGGCAGGCGTAGTAGCTCGCGGCTTCCACCCAGTCGATGTCCGCCACATCGACGAACAGCAGCCGTCCCGGCGATTTGACGGCGATCCGGCGCGGCGCCTGCCGATGTGCGGCGTAGTGCGCGATCTTTTCCTTCGCGCGGGCCAGCGCCCGCATGAAGCGCGCATCGTCGAACGGCTTGAGCAGATAGTCGAGCGCGCCGGCCTCGAATGCACGCAGCGCATGTTCGTCGTGGGCGGTCACGAAGATGATCGTGCGCGGCAGGTCGGTGCCCAGCGATTCGAGCACATCGAAGCCGCCGCACTCGGGCATCTGCACGTCCAGGAACACCAGATCGGGTTTGCGCTGGCGAATGACCGCGATGGCCTCCGCGCCCGAGGCGCATTCCTCGATCGCTCCGATGTCGGGGTCGTCGCGCAGCAGGAGCGTGAGATTGCGCCGGGCCAGCGCCTCGTCGTCGACGACGAGCGTGCTGATCGTGCCGCCGCCGCGTTCGGACGCCGTCATGTGCGTACCGCCAACGGCAACGTCACCACCACTTCCACGCCGCCCGCCACGTTGCCGACGCGCAGGCTGGCAGCATCGCCGTGCATGATCTGCAGCCGCCTGCGCAGGTTCGCCAGGCCGACGCCGGCGCCCTTCGATTCCCAGTCGTCCGCGACCGCCGCGCCGTCGTTGTAGACGCTCAGACGCAGCGCCGCGTCTTGCCTCGCTGCCGCAACACGCACCGCGCCGCCCGCCACCCGCTCGGCGATCCCATGCTTGATCGCGTTTTCCACCAGCGGCTGCAGCAGCAGGCTCGGCACCCGCGTGTCCATCAGGGCTTCCGGAATCTCCATGCTGTAGGCAAGGCGCTCGCCAAAGCGCACCTTCTGGATGTCGATGTAGCGCTGCAGGTACTCGACCTCCTCGGCGAGCGTCACCTCCGGCCGGTGGAAGTCCTGCGATGCGCGCCGCAGGATCTCGCTCAAGCCCACGATCATGCTCACCGCCGCCGGATTGCGCCCGTCGCGCACCAGCCCGGCGATGGAATTGAGCGTGTTGAACATGAAGTGCGGCTCCATCTGGCGCGACAGCGCCGCCAGCTGCGCTTTCGAAAGCTCCGCGTTGAGCTGCGCGGCCTCGGTCACCTTGCGCGCCACCTTGTCGCGCGAGTCCACCAGGTAGGTGATGGTCAGGATCAACGCGTAGGCGAACACACAGATCAGCCCGTGAAAGATCAGCGTTGCGCCCAGGGTGTCGAAAAACTCCGGCGCCTGGCGATGGGTCCAGGGATTGAACAGCATCTGGATCGCCGCCGACCACGCCTCCGCGATCACGGTGATCGCGAGCAGCGCAGACAGATGGGCTGCGATGCCGCGCGCCGTCGGCGCCGGAACCAGCGGATGGCGCCGGGCCAGGCCGATGACGAACGGGGTGGCCAGCGCCCAGGGCAGCCACGCGGCCACCTCGGTCGCGAACAGCAGCCACTCTCCGCCGCGCTTGCCCAGCGCATGCAGGATGAAGACGGATTGCGTGGCCTCGAACACCGCGCCGGCAAACCAGAACACGGCGATCCATCGCCAGCTGATGGTCTGCGCGGACGGAGCAGCGGCGTGGTCCATGGCGGCGATCTTAGTCCAGGACCAGGCGCGCGCCGCGCCGATGCAGCGAACCGCCAGATGGCTGCAGCGAGCTGCCTTCGCCGACGCGATCGGCGCCCCTAGGCTGGGTGCGGTCACGGCGAGAGGAGCACTGCATGCACGACGCGCGCGCCCGGTTGTCTGCGCGGATACCTTCGCGGTGGTGCGCGCGGTGTGCCATGCGCGTCAATGCCTGTGCACCACCGACACGGATCGCAATCATCGTGCTGGCATGTGCCGCCGCCGCGCCGGCCGCTGCCCAGGACAACGCCGTCAGCAGCGCCGCCGACGCCTTCGGCGAGCGCGCCGGGATCGAGCAATCGGGTCTGTATACCGAAAGCCAGGTGCGCGGCTTCGACCTCAACGACAGCGGCGCCTATCGCATCGACGACGCCTATTTCAGCCGCGCCGGGCCGCCGGACGACACGGTGCTGTCGGGGGTGGGCGTGCGCGTGGGCGTCAACGCCGCCAGGCTCGCGTACCCGTCGCCCTCGGGCGTGGTGAACTACCGGCTGCGCGAAGCCGGGCCGGCCAACGAACTGCGGCTGGGCGCGGGCTTTCGCGACTTCGGCACGCGCGTCGTGCAGGGCGATGTCTCATGGCGCGCCGGCGCGCTCAGCCTTGCAGGCGGCTTCTCGCGGCGCCCGCTGTGGCGTCTGCCGAAGGGGGAGGAAGGACAAGCAACCAACTATGGCCTGGTGGCCGGCTGGGACCTCGCGCCCGGTCACCGGCTACGGGCGTTCGGCTCGGTCAATCAGCGCCACTACGACGGCGACTATGCGGTGATCGCCAGCGCGGGTGCGATCCCGCCCAACCTGCGCAAGCTGCATCAATACTCGCCGGACTGGGCGCACACCGCCGCCAGGACCACCAACCTCGGCCTGCTCTACCGCGGCGCGCTGCACGGCTTCACCATCGATGCGTCGGCCTTCCGCTCGATCTTCGACATCGACAACGCGGACATGACCCTGATCGCGTCGGATGCGCAGGGCAACGCCACCGCCACCACGCTGCGCACGCCGAAGCGCGACTACAAGCTCGCCGATACCGGCGAAACCCGGCTGGAGCGCGCGTTCGCCGCGGGCGATCTCGAACACCGCGTCACCCTGGCGCTGCGCGGCCGGCGCACCACCACCGGGCTCGCCTCCAGCCTCGCCGTTGCACTGGGCGAATTCGACCTCGCCACGGGCGATCCGCCGGAGGTGGCGGAACGTCCGTGGTCCGGCACCCGCGGCGAAGACACCGTCAACCAAACCACCGCCTCGGCCGGTTATGGCCTGGCCTGGCGCGACCGGGTGCAACTGCGCCTCGCCGCGCACCGCACGCGCTATCACAAGACGGTGCACTCCACGAGCGGCGCCACGAGCGAGCGCCTTACCCACACGCCGCACTACAACCTGTCCGCCGTGGTCAACCTGAGCGACCGCGCCGCGCTGTTCGGCAGCTGGGTGACGGGGCTGGAAGAAAGCGGCTCGGCGCCCGCGTCCGCGATCAACCGCGAGGAAGTGCTGCCGCCGGTGGAAGCCGAGCAGTTCGAGGTGGGCGCGCGCTACGCGCTGTCGCCGCGGCTGACGTTGATCGGCGCGCTGTTCGACGTGTCCAAGCCCAGCCAGGGGTTTCGGCTCGACCGCAGCTTCGGCGTCGTCGGGCAGGTGCGCCATCGCGGCTTCGAGGCCTCGATCGCGGGCGAGCTCGGCCCCGACACCAGCCTGCTGGCGGGCGTGGTCGCGTTCGAGTCCGAACTCACCGGCACGCTGGTGGATGCCGGCCTGGCCGGATCGCACGACGTGGGTGTCTCCCAGCGCGTGGCCAACGCCACCCTGGTGCGCCGGTTCGGCAAGAACTGGGCGCTGGACGCAACGCTCAGCTACATGGGCGAGCGCTGGGCCGACACCGCCAACAGCTTCAAGGCGCCGGCCGTGACCACGCTGAGCCTGGGCCTGCGCCATGGCTTCATGCTCGGCGGCCGCCGCGCCGACCTGCGCATCCTGGGTTCCAACCTGCTCGGCGAGGAGGGCTATCTGGTCGCCTCGTCCGGGCTGCTGTCGCCGGTCTCGCCGCGGACCGTGCGGGCGGTGCTTACGGTGGCGTTTGGCGCGAACGATTAGGACACCCCGCCCGCGCACGAGGTCGCCTTCGCCATGATCGTGCACAAGGCCCAGGGTTCGGAATTCGACGCGGTGTGGTTGCTGCTCCCCACCCGCTCCAACCGCGTGCTCTCGCGCGAGCTCACCTACACCGGCATCACCCGCGCGCGGCGCGAGCTGCACGTGGCGGGTGGTGTGGAAGTGATCGAAGCCGCGCTGGCGCGGCACGTGGGGCGGTGGTCGGGGTTGGGGTGGCGGTTGAACTCAATTTGATGTGTGGCCGCTTCCGACCCAAAGCAGACGCCTAGCGCCTCAATGCGTTGCCCGCCGCTTCATACAAAATACGGCCGACATTTTCGAGCGTCTCTGAACGAACAGCCGCGTATTGCCAGTAGAGAGGCACGTCCAGCCAGCGCCCAGTCTCCAATGTGACCACTTGCTTCGACCCAACTGCCGAGCTGATGAGCGTTTCCGGTGCAAGGCACCAGCCGAGGCCAAGAGCAGCGGCTTCAACGAAACCGGTTGACGTCGGCAAGTAGTGCACTGGTGGATTGATGCGTGCCTTGGAGATTCGTCGAATGAATCTCCATTGCAGGTCATCCTTTCGGTCGAAGACGATGAGGGGCGCATCAGCCAATGCCTGGGCAGTCACACCATCGCTGAAATACTTGTCGGTGAGGGCTGGCGAGGCAATGGCGTGATAACGCATCTTTCCCAAGGCCTCCACATTGCAGCCCTGGATTGGCTTGGATTGACCAGTAACGGCGCCGAGCACCGTACCGTTGCGGAGCATTTCGTGAGTGTGGTCTTGGTCGTCCACGCGCACATCGAACAGGTAGCCGTGAGCGTGATGGAGCCGCGCCAATCCTTCTAGAAACCAAGTCTGGAGCGAGTCTGCATTGATGGCGATCGGGATTGCCCGAGCTGCGGTGTCATTGGCCGGTAGGAAGTCAGTCATTGCTTCGGCTTCTAGAACCTGCATGGGACGGACTCGTCGCAACAAGCGTTCCCCTGCTGGCGTCGGCCGGCACGGCAGTTGACGCACCACGAGGGCCTGCCCCAGGCGGTCCTCCAAGGCCTTGAGGCGTTGGGAGATGGCGGACGACGTCACCGAAAGACGCCGGGCTGCTCCTTCAAAGCTGCCTTCTTCCAGGACAGCCGCAAAGGCAGCGAGCTGGGGATGCAGAAGATCCATAGAAAGTTTGCCAAGGTTAGAAAACCTAATGATGATAAAGAATTATTAGCTGGTCTGAAGTAGGCGGGCGCGGCAACCTCGTCCTATGGATTTGGTAGGAGCCCATTTCATGTACTTCACAGCCGCACTCGTTGGCTTCGCTGCAAGCGCAGGTCTGATCATTGCCATTGGTTCTCAAAACGCCTTCGTGCTTCGACAGGGGCTGCTGCAGCGGAATGTTGGGTTGGTCGTGGCAACCTGCACCTTCGGCGACATTACACTGATCCTTTGTGGTGTCCTCGGTGTCGGTGCCGTAGTCCGCGAATGGCCCGCACTGCTGCAGGTCCTGCGATTCGGCGGGGCGGCATTCCTCGCTGTCTATGGCGCGATGGCCGCCCGACGCGCATGGAACGGTTCAGGCGGCCTGGCACCTGATGCAGGCAGCTCAAGCGCGCGCCGCATTCTGTTCGCATGCCTCGCCTTCACGTTCCTCAATCCGCACGTCTATCTGGACACAATGATTCTGCTCGGGGGCATATCGACCCGCTATGTGGGCCCGGCGCAGTGGGCATTCGCCGTCGGTGCCTGCGTGGCGAGTGTCGCGTGGTTCTCGGCCCTCGGTTACGGCTCGCGTCTTCTCTTGCCGATGTTCAAAAGTCCGCGTGCCTGGCAAGTGCTAGACGGTTTCGTTGCCGTATTCATGCTGGCCCTTTCCCTGTTGCTCCTCCTGCGCCCGATTGATTGATAGCTCAGTCTTGAACCGGAGTCTCCATGTATCTCCCGCAACTTTTCACTGAATCTCATCCCGAGGAGCTGCATCGCATCATCTGCGAGCATCCGCTGGGTGTGCTCGTGACCCACACGGGCGACGGACTTGAGGCCAATCACCTGCCGTTCGTCCTCGACGCCAACCGCGGACCCTCGGGAACCTTGCTGGCACACGTGGCCCGGGCAAACCCCATTTGGCAGGAAGTACGGAACGGCGACCGCGTTTTGGTCGTCTTCCGCGGGGTTCAAGGCTATATCTCGCCGAACTGGTATCCCAGCAAGCATGAGACGCATCGGCACGTGCCCACGTGGAATTACGAGATCGTCCATGCCCACGGACGCATAAACGTCTTCGACGACGAGAAGTTCGTCCGGGGCATGGTCGCGAAGCTGACCCGACAGAGCGAGGCTGGGGAACCAAAACCGTGGAAGATGGGTGACGCCCCTGCGGATTACCTGACCGACCAGCTCAGCCAGATCGTCGGCATCGAGGTTGAGCTCGATCGCGTTGAAGGCAAGCGCAAGCTCAGCCAGAACCGGGACGCCCGGGACTTCAACGGCACAGTCAGCACCCTTGACGAGCGCGGCCATGCATCACTGGCTGCCGCGATGAGGCGCAGCCGGATTTCGATGGGTGAAAGCCATGAATGACCGCACCCAATGGCATCACGATTCCTGGCTGGTGCACGCAGGGCGCCATACCGAACCAGGTTCACCGCTCAATGTGCCTCTGGTTCCCGCATCCAACTTCATCATCGGGCAAGGGCGCGAGTATTCCCGGGATGACGGTACTCCCACATGGGAAGCCCTGGAGAGCATTGTTGGAGGTCTAGAAGGCGGCATGGCCATTGCGTTCAGCTCGGGAATGGCCGCCATCGCCGCTGTGTTCGATTCGCTGGCGGTCGGTTCCGAGGTTGTCCTGCCAGATGACTGCTATCAGGGTGTCGCTGGTTTGGCGATGGACGGGGCGGTGCGAGGGCGATGGACCGTCACCCGCTTGGCGATGGACGACACCGTTGCATGGGTCGAGGCATGCAGGTCGGCCGATCTCGTCTGGCTGGAGTCGCCTTCCAATCCGCTGCTCGCCGTCGCGGACCTCGAGGCGATATGCGCGGCACCCAGGAAGCAGGGGGCGATCGTTGCGGTCGATAACACCTTCGCGACTCCACTCAATCAACAGCCCCTGGCCTTCGGCGCGACGATCTCGATCCAGTCCGCTACCAAGTTCATTGGCGGACACTCGGACTTGTTGGCTGGACTTGCCACGGCTCGGGACGAGTCGCTCTGGCACCAGCTCAAAAAGACTCGTGAACTCACTGGCGCAACGCCAGGCACCCTCGAAGCATTTCTTGCCGCGCGGGGTGCACGGACTTTGGCCCTTCGGCTTGAGCGTGCACAGGCTTCAGCCGCCATCCTTGCCGAACGGCTTGCATCCCATCCACGAGTGAGTTGCGTGCGCTACCCGGGGCTTGCGAGCCACCCTACGCATGCGACTGCAAAGCGGGTGCTCAAGGGTTTCGGCACCATCATCTCTTTCGATGTTGCCGGCGATGCCGCATCGGCGGACGCCGTTTGCCGCGAGACAGAACTCATCCACCACGCAACAAGCCTTGGTGCCGTGGAATCCACGATGGAGCGTCGGGCAGCTATCCCAGGGCAGGAACATCTTCCGCCGTCTTTGCTCAGGCTCAGCGTGGGCGTCGAAAACGTCGATGACCTTTGGGTGGATCTGAGTTCGGCTCTCGACGGTTGAGCACATGGATGTCTGCTATTGGTCGATAACGGTCGTTGCTCATCCGCTGAGGCGAGCTTGAAAAGTGATCCTGACCCCGTTCTCCACGCTGCTCACTGCGATGACTCTCCGCGATAGCGCATCGCCACGTCGCAGCGTTCGTAACGCGCGCCGTAGCGGGCCATGATGTCCGCGTCGTGCTGGAAGCCCAGCTTCTCGTACAGGTGAATGGCCGCGGCGCACTTGGCGTTGGTGAGCAGGTACAGCGGGTCGGCGCCCAGCGCCATGGCGCGCTCGATGACGGCGGCGAGCAGGAACTCGCCGGCCTTCAGTCCGCGCGCGGATTCGCGCACGCCCATCTTGGTCAGCTCGTAGGCGGTGGGCCCGGTCTTCTGCAGCGCGCACGTGCCCACGATCCCCAGCCCGGGCGCCTCGACGAACAGGATCACCCCACCGGCATCGATGATCCTCGCGCGCGGGTTGTCCAGCACCTCCCGGTCGGTGTCTTCGAGGCGGAACATGGCAGTGATCCATTCGGCATTGGTGTCGCGGAAATGGATCGCAAGGTCGTCGCTGTACTCGTGGATGGTGAGGCCGTCGCTCATCGCGTACTCAACTCGACAAAAAGGGGATGGAAGTAATAAATCACACTCCAACCCGTTTAATTGCCTCCGTCCCCTTTAGCCTTGGTCGCGTTGGTCTTTGCCCGAGGCCGAAGCCCGTGTGAATACGCGCAAACTGCTTTACACCCGGATTACCCACGTGATCGAGACCGCCGTAAGGCAAGCTAATGGTCCCTGCTTGGCAATGAAGTCGGCTCTGAAGCCGGTTTCCCATGTTCGTGATCGACTGCGGCACGCCGTGATAAGAAATGACCTTGAAACCCCGGTTCTCACAACTTGAGTAAATGGAGCTTACAGTGCACATCGATTTCGTTGAGATAGCAAACTTTCGCAAGCTACTCGCGGTGCGCATCGACATCGCCAAAAAAACTACTGTGTTTGTCGGCGCCAACAACAGCGGCAAGTCATCGGCTATGGTGGCGCTTCGCCATTTCCTCGTCGATCACGGTGAATTCTCCATCAACGACTTTACGCTGAGCCACTGGGCTAAGCTCGATGGACTTGGCAAGGATTGGGAGGAAGAAACGGAGGGCTACGAAGCCCCCGCATTCGACTGGGGCACCGTCGTGCCGTCCCTTGACGTCTGGCTCTCGGTGCCTGACCAACAGATTCACTTTGTACAGAAGATCCTCCCGACACTGGATTGGGACGGGTCCGCGATCGGGGTGCGCTTGCGGTTTGAGCCAAAGAAGGTAGAAGACTTAAAGCGCGACTACTTGGCTGCACGAACTGCTGCCAAGGCCGTGATGGCGGCGGCCAAAGCGGCGCCCGAGGACGAGACGGACCCATTCTCGCTCTGGCCGAAATCTATGATCGAGTTCCTCTCACGCCGCTTGCGCACCACGTTTGAAGTCAAGGCCTATCTCCTTGACCCCGCACAGCTGAAGGACCCCGCCGATGGCGAAGCGTGGCCACAGCCATTGCCAGACGGTAGCGAACCGCTCACTGACGATCCATTCAAGGGCCTCATTCGCATCGATGAGATCAGCGCTCAGCGTGGATTAGGTATGGCATCGCCGCGCGCCGGCCGCGAGGATGCAACGGGAGACGAGGGCCCCCGCCTCGGAAAGAAGCTTTCTACTCAGCTCCGCGGCTACTACGCGCAGCACCTGGATCCCTTCGAGCAGCCAGAAGAAAAGGACTTGAAGGCGCTGCAAGCGATACACAGTGCACGCGTCGCTTTCGGGAAACAGCTCTCCGAATCATTTGAGGTAGCGATAAAAGAGCTTGAAACGATCGGCTACCCGGGCCTCACCGATCCAAAGCTGACGCTCGCGGCTGACCTGCGCCCCCTCGACGCCCTAAAACACGGGTCGGCCGTGCATTACGAAGTGCCAACCCATCTCGCAGACGCTGGTTTTGTCAATCGCCTCCCCGAGGATTCGAACGGTCTCGGGTACCAGAACTTGGTGTCGATGGTGTTCGCTCTGATGAGTTATCGCGACAAACGGATGCTCGTAGGTAAGGCGGGCAGGAAAACCGCTACTGAAGAGGCAAGCATCTCTCCTCTGCACCTGGTGCTTGTGGAGGAACCGGAGGCGCACTTACACGCCCAGGTGCAGCAGGTTTTCATCTCGCACGCCTACGACGTTCTGAGAAGGCATCCTTCGCTAGGGGAGTCAGATGATCTTCGAACGCAGATGGTCGTGAGCACGCATTCCAGTCATATCGCGCACGAGGCCGAGTTCGCATCGCTGCGCTATTTCCGGCGGATGCCTATCAATCTGGTAAAAGGCTCCGTCCCCATCTCTCGCGTAGTCTGTCTCTCTCGAACCTTCGGCGATGACGAGAACACAAAGCGCTTCGTCAGGCGCTATCTAAAAATTACGCACTGCGACCTGTTCTTTGCAGATGGCGCAATCCTAGTCGAGGGACCGGCCGAGCGCATCATCGTTCCGCACATGGTTCGCAATCGTGAGCCCTACAAGTATTTGACTCGATGCTATATCACTTGGCTCGAGATCGGCGGCAGCCACGCGCATCGCTTGAAGTCCCTGCTTGCCGACCTCGGCCTCAATACGCTGGTCATCACGGACCTCGATGCAAAGACAGAAAGCAATGCCAACGCCGTACCCAAGAGGGGTGAGAACTTGTTCACTCGTAATCAAACCATGAAGACTTGGGTGCCGAAGGTGGATGCACTCGATCCGCTACTCGACATGAAACCAGAATCGCTGGCTTCGCTCGATAAAAGCGGCGTTGGTGTGCGGGTCGCTTACCAACAGCCGACCACCACGACATTTGGCACCGACACGGATGGGGAGGCGCTTGCCAACACCTTCGAAGATGCGCTGGTTTATCGCAACGTGGAGTACTTCCGCACCCTAAACGGAACCGGATTAGCCAAGAAGTTCCGCGAAGCGCTGAGCACGTGCAAGAACCTGGGCGAACTCGCGGAGAAGCTTCATGCAGCACTGTCTGGCGGCGATAAAGCCGAACTGGCCATGACGATGTTGGAAAGCCAAAATCTAAAAGATCTGGTCTTGCCCGACTATATCGATACGGGCCTAAAGTGGCTGATCGACCAACTCAGGCGAAAAGAGGACGACGTAGCCGGAAAACTACCCATCGCGCTACCAGGAACCGCCCCGGCTGCGCCCGAACCTGTTCAGGAAGTGCAGGCGTGAACGCAGTCCCCGAGCAACTCGATGACGAGATCGACAAGGCGGCTGACGTGGAGATCGCTGAGTGCCTTGATCCAGCCGCGCCGAAGAGCTTCTTCTTGTTTGCAGGAGCAGGATCCGGCAAGACGCGCTCGCTCGTGTCTGCGCTGGGGCATATTCAGGCCACTTGGAGCGCGCAGCTACGCCAGCGCGGCCAGCGCGTGGGCGTGATCACCTATACGAACGCAGCGTGCGACGAGATCAAGCGCCGAGTCCTGTTCGATCCGCTCTTCGACGTACGCACCATCCACAGCTTCGCATGGTCGTTGATCGAGGGGCTCAACAATGACATTCGCACCTGGCTCACAGCGCATCTCGCAGCCGAGATCGAAGAACTGCATCGTTTGGAAGCTAAGGGGCGCCCAAGCAAGGCATCTGACGAGCGCAAGGCAAAGCTCGTTAGCTACGGTAAAAGGTTCGACGCGATGCCCGGAATACGACGCTTCATTTATAGTCCCACGGGCAGCAATCGCACGCGCGACTCGCTCAACCATGCGGAAGTGATCAAAATCACTTCGCACTTCCTGAGCGAGAAGCCACGGATGCGCAGCATCTTCGTTGGACGGTACCCGATTCTCTTGGTCGACGAGAGCCAGGACACCACTTCATCCCTGATTGACGCTCTCTTTCGAGTCGAGGAGCAGCACATGGGTGAATTTTCCTTGGGCCTCATCGGCGACATGATGCAGCGCATCTACGCTGACGGTAAGGAGGATCTCGGTCGCGACCTGCCTGCCTTTTGGCGAACGCCTCACAAGGTGATGAATCATCGCAGTCCTTCTCGGATCGTGTCGCTCCTTAACACGGTGCGCACGGCCACCGACAAGCAAGAACAGCGGGCACGAACGGACGCGCCCGCGGGCGTGGTTCGGCTCTTCATCCTCCCGGCCGACTATCCTGACGCGCTTGCTGCAGAGCATCAGGTCGCAAGCACAATGGCAGATCTCACCGGCGACATGGATTGGCAGGTGCCTAGCGAGGTCAAGACGCTGACCTTAGAGCACCGGATGGCGGCGAGGCGTCTGGGCTGCCTGAATGCCTTCGGGGCTCTCTATGAACTTGATTCGCAAAGCCTACTCCAACGCACCCAGCCCATTGCCACCTTTTTTACCGACCAAGTCTTGCCGATCGTTGAGGCCAAGCAAGCGGGCGACCGATTTGGGCTCATGCGAATTCTCAAAGCGCACTCACCCCTTCTATCGTCAGAGGCATTGAAGGCAAGCCCAGGACGAGAGCATCTGGCAGCCGTCCAAGCCGCAGTCGACGGCGTCTATTCGCTGTGGACGGGCGATACAGATCCGAGCTTGCTCGAAGTGCTGCGCCGCGTCTCATCGAGCAAGCTCCTCGAAATTCCGGACCGCCTCGCGGCTTGGTCCGAGGAAGGCGACGTGCATGACGATAACGCAGACGAAGAAGAGGACGAGGTAACGCAAAAGCGTATCGAGACGATCGACAAGCTCCTCGCAACCTCGTTCTCCGAGGTCGCGCCACTTCGGCAGTATCTCGCAGGGCGCGCTCGCTTTGACACCCATCAAGGTGTGAAAGGACTGGAGTTCGACCGCGTGATGGTCATTATGGATGACTTCGAAGCCAAGGGCTTTACGTTCAAGTACGACGATCTGTTCGGAGGAAAGACGGAAGGAAAAACGATCGATGCCACGAGACGGCTTTTTTACGTCGTTGCGAGCCGTGCACGGAGGAGCTTAGCGCTAGTCGCCTACACCCGCGATCCATCTCGAGTACGGCAATTCGCATTAGGTAACAGATGGTTCGAAGAAGGCGAGATCATTATGCTCGCCTGATCGCGGCGAGCGGATGCCCGCGACGCCTTAGTGGCGGCAGCGCGAGTAAGTTGAAGCGCAGTGCACGTTGGGACGATTAAGACTGCCGATGGGGCCTCTGGCATTGCCGGGATGCCAAGACGCGCACAATAGATCGACGCCTTAATCCTGGCATGCATCGATCCGAGGAGACGGGATGGAAGGCGACCAAGGAAACCCGCAGGTGTTTGCCGAGCTCGAAACGCGCCTGGCGGAAGTCGAGCCCAAAGACCCGCTCAAGCTGAAGCGGGACCGCTGGGTGGCCGGCGTGATGGTGCTTGGCGTCCTGATGACGGTTCCGTCCATGTTCGGCGCAAGCGGCGACGTGATCGCTTGGGTCACGCTGGCTGGATTGGTGTTTGAGTTGTGTGGGTTTGGCGTACTGGCCTACCGGCAGATTCGCGACACCGCCCCCGAGTTCAAGGATGCAAAGCGCAAGTTCGCCGTAGAACTGGATACACACTTTGTTGAGTACCAGCGTCTTCTTGTCTGGTTGCGTTCCTTATCCCAGTCCGAACGCGACCGTCGGCTCGCCTACGTCGAGTCGCGACTGGAATCCATGTCATTGCGCTATCCCATCGTGTTCGGTGCGGTCGACAAGCTCGGCTTTCTTCCGCTGCTGGTCGGCGTTTTCGTCCAGTGGCAGGCCATCGAGAGAGTTTCGATCACGGTCGGACTGCTCGCCTTCTTCATCTTGGCGCTATACGGCATGGCGCTTTGGATGACCCGCTTCCGATTGCAGATGCAGAGCTACGCGAGGCTGCTCAGGGCGGCAGAGGCAGAAGAGGGGATTGCTCCACACCCCGCACCCGCCGGCTCACCACCCGGCACCTGATTCCCCTCACCCCCAAGAAGAGCGCCGTCCGCGGGGCATTCTTGTTGGCTCGCCACCCCAAAATCCTCGCCCACCGCCCGAATTGGTCCGCGCGCCGCCGTCGAAAGCCGGAACGTCGCCCGAAAAGGTCGGCGCGCCACCCGATTTGCTCGGCGCGCCACCCAAATAAGCCCACGCTCGGCTCAAATAAGCCGGCACGCCGCCCGAAAAGGCCGACGCTCCGCTCGAATAAGCCGGCACGCCACCCAAATTAGCCGGCGTGCCGAGCAAATAAGCCGGCCCGCCGGCCGAAAAAGCTCGCCTTCCGAGCAAATAAGCCCACGCTCCGCCCAAATAAGCCGGCGTGCCGGCCAAATAACCCGGCCGTTGGACAAAATTTGTCCAATCCCGGCGGAAGGCCCTGCGCCAGCGCAGCCGGGCGGGCGCGGCGCATGTGCCTGGATACCTGCTTCAGCCGGCCGAAACCGCACCCGCCCCCGGCGTCGATGCCAAGCCACGCGAGGACATCAGCCACTTGCGGTCCCTCGGTAGCCAGCGTCTTGTGCATGCGCTCTGCGGGCTTCACGCCCGTTGCCCACAATAGTGGTCCCGTTACCTGGACGCAGTCCCGTGGTCACGCTGCTCGCAATTGGCATTACCCAAGCCTTCCTGCTGGCTGCTGCGTTGTGGCTCCAGCCACGAGGACCTCGCCTGGCAAACCGATGGCTTGCGCTATTGCTAGGTGCCATCGGGATTGGACTGCTGTCCCACTGGCTGTATCTCAGCGGGTGCTGGATCGCCGTGCCCAAGCTTCTGGTCATTGCTTCGACCGTCGTCTTCCTCTTCGGCCCGTTGCTTCTGATGTATGTGCGCCAGGCAACGGCGCCGCATCTGGCACTGTCACCTGCCTTCGCGCTCCATTTGTTGCCATGGGCAGCCAACTTGATACTCCTTGGTCCTGTCCTCGTCCGGCCCGACACGGAACTGGTCGCGCTCATCGACGAGTCGATGCGGTCCTATCAACGGGGCGAAGTCGGCGTTGGCGTCATCAATATCGCTCGCTTCCTGTCACTGGCGGCGTATACCGCCTTTGCAGTGCACCGTCTCAGATGCTGGCGTCGGGTGTTGCACGATCAGGTCGCCAACGATGAACGCGTCAGCCTGAGCTGGCTTTCCTTCGTGCTGATGCTCTTCGCCGCAGTCGCAGTTCTGGTACTGGCGATGGTGGCTGCCGGGCCTCGCGCCCCCATTCCGGCGGACTCGGCCATCAGCATCGCCATGGTGGCATTCGCGCTTGCCGTCGGCGTGGCGGGCCTGCGGCAACCGGCTCTTTTCTCCACCAGCCGATCGCCTGAAGACGACAAAAGTGACGGCGCCTCGAGTGGCCGTACGGGCGCGCTCCGGGCTGCTGCTGCTGCCTTGGACGCCGAAATGCCGATCATGGAATCGCCGCGGCCACGGAATGTGAGCGCGGATCAGGCTGCGGCTCTGCGGGAGAAGCTCGAGCAGGAGATGCAAGTAGGACACCTGTATCGGGACCATGACCTGTCCCTGGCACGTCTGGCTCGTGCGGTTGGAGCGACGCCCCATCAGGTTTCGGAAGTCCTCAACACGATACTGGGCTGCACGTTCTATGAGTTCGTGAACCTGCACCGGATCGAGGCAGTCAAACGCGACCTGCTGGGGGGTTCTCGTTCGGTGCTCGATCTCGCGCTCGAAGCGGGCTTCAGCAACAAGTCGACCTTCAACAAGGTCTTCAAAGACCACACAGGCCAGACACCCAGTGCCTTCCGACGTGCTGGCAACACGTCCTGACGGCGGAAGTCCTTTTCGGCCGGGTCTGACCCCGGAACAGGTGCGATTCGGCCGGTCCGGTCGATCGAACCCGTCCATGGCTGCATCGTGGGTTCCCGCTTGGAACCGGATACGTGCGATGCGGCGACTCGAATGGGCGGGACTGCTGGAAGTGCTGGCAGTCATTTTGCTGGGCCTGGCGCTGGCAGGCTTTGGGCCAGCACTGCTCGGTCTTCAGCTTTCCAACCCACTGGCCACGCTCACTCCGGGATCGTTGCCGTCGTCATGGCTGCCGCTCGTGCTTCCCATGCTGCAGTTGCTGCTGGTCCAGTACGGCGCACAATTCCTGGTCATCGCAATCGTGCTGATCGTCGGACGTCGGTGGATCAGGCCTGCAGACGGACTCGGGCGCGACAGCAAGAGCACTCCGCGCCTCGTCCTGCTGGCGTTCTTGGCGGCGATCGTGGCATTTCCGCCGGTTCGCATCCTTATGGAAGCGGGACGGGTCTGGGACCTGGCGCCCGCCGGCCCACCGTGGCGCGAGGCGCTTCTATCCGCCCCGTTGACCGGTGACTTCTATCTTTTTATGGCTGTCCTGAGCTTTGGTGTTGTGCCTGTCCTGGAGGAGGCGCTTTACCGTGGCTATGTGCAGGGCCGGCTCCAGGCGACCTTTCGTTCGTCCTGGATGCCGTTGGTGCTGACGTCGGTTCTATTCACTTTCCTGCACAGCCAGTACCTGGGCGTTGATGCATTCAGCCTCGCGACAACCGCAATGCTGTTCGGCTTGTCGATGGTGCTCGGCGTCCTTTATCGGCAAACCGGTTCGCTTTTGCCCTCCATCCTCGTGCACGCGCTGATTAACCTGCCGATGTCGACAGGGGTGACGCTCGGGGTTGCGACGGCGCTGACAGTCGCAGGCGCCATCTGGCGGAAAGCGTTGCTGGCATGGATTCGCCAGGCGCTTGCGACGATTCGGCCGATCGACATTCGCCCTTCACACCTGCTGGCAATTGCCGTGATGCTGGTGACGACGCTCCTGATCCCCGTCAAGCCGCTGTGGGCGCTCACCTTGGGGCCGGTGTTCCTGGTCGTCTTTGTTGTGCTGGGCCGGGGCACCCTTGCAAGGCGGCGGGCTTGAGCTCGCCCTGCATTCGTTCGAACAACAAAGGGACGGAGGCGATCAATTGGCCGAAGCCCTGTCCGCCCGCTCCGCATCGATGCCGAGCCTAGCCAGCACCCCGGCTACCTGCGCTTCCGGCGCCGGCACCGCTGGCTGGAATCCGGGCCGCATCAGGGAGAAGGGCGGGGCAAGCGTTGCTTCAATCACGCCTGATCCCTACGAAGCGCGTGTTCATTCTTCCTGCACTGCAACAACCATAACGGTAGCGGCATAGCTGGTGGGAAATCTTTCATTGGACAGTTGGTGCCTCCGCCGCATTAATGGGTCCGGACGAGGCAGCCATCACGATCGACATCGCGCTTGCGCACGCGCAGCGGGCGTCGCGGCGACCCCACAACGCACGATCCGCCGCGGCCGGATCCGATGCGCGACAAGTGCCTTGCGGGCCAATACAAACGGCCTTCGCCGCAACCGCATGCAACGAGCAAAGGGTGAGGAGGGAACATCATGGTAAGCAGGCGATCCTTGTTGGGAGCACCGTTGTGGGCTGCGGCCGGCATGAGTGCCGTCGCACATGCGCAAGGGCATGCAGGTCAAGGCAGCCAGGCGCTGGCGCCTGCCGATCCACTTCCCATCACCGGCGGTACCTTCAAGCCGACGGCAGACTCGCTGAAGACCTACCAGACGCCGGCGTGGTTCCGCGATGCCAAGTTCGGCATCTGGGCGCACTGGGGGCCGCAGGCCGTGCCGCGTTCCGGCGATTGGTATGCCCGCTTTATGTACGTGCCCGGCCACCCGCACTACGCCCACCATCTCAAGCACTACGGGCATCCGTCCGAGCGCGGCTACAAGGACATCCTTCCGTTATGGAAGGCGGAGAAGTTCGATCCGGAAGCCCTGATGGATCTGTATGTCGCGGCCGGCGCGAAATACTTCGTCAGCATGGGCGTGCATCACGACAATTTCGATTTGTGGAAGTCGCGCCATCATCGCTGGAACGCGCTTGCGATGGGTCCCAGGCGGGACATCGTCGGCGCATGGCGCGATGCGGCACGCCGGCGTGGCATGCGCTTCGGCGTGTCCGAGCATCTGGGCGCCAGCCACAACTGGTTCTACCCGAGCCACCAGTACGACCAGTTCTGGCCCAAGATGGGCGCCGACTATGACGGCGCCGATCCCCAGTACGCCGATCTCTATCATCCGAAGCACGACGAGCCGTTCAAGGGAAATCCGGATACCTGGTACACGACGGATCCTGCGTTCCACAAGATCTGGTTCAACCGCATTCGCGATTTGGTCGACTCCTACGAGCCGGACCTGCTCTATTCCGATGGCGGCCTTCCATTCGGGGAAGTCGGGCGCTCGCTCGTCGCGCACTACTACAACAGCAGCATCGCCAAGCACGGTGGCGTCGACGTGGTCTACAACTGCAAGGCCCTGGGCTCCGGTGAGTTCTATCCGGAAGCCTGCGTGCAGGATGTCGAACGCGGTGTCATGAGCGGGATCAACCCGCTGCCCTGGCAAACCGATACCTCGAACGGCGACTGGTTCTTCACCGACGGCGATACCTACAAGACCGCACCCGACGTGATCCGCATGCTCGCCGACATCGTCAGCAAGAACGGCAACCTGCTCCTGAACGTCGCGCTCTATCCGGAGGGAAACCTGCCGCCGGAATCGCAGACCCTGCTGTCCGAGCTGGCGCACTGGATGGGCACCAACGCCGAGGCGATCCACGGGACCCGCCCATGGGCCGTGTATGGCGAAGGCCCGACCGAGACCACGGCCGGCGCCTTCAAGGAAAGCGCTGCGTACACCGCCCAGGACATCCGTTTCACCACCAAAGGCGACGCGCTCTATGCCATCACGCTGGGCGAGCCGCGCGGGCGCGTGACCATCGCTGCGCTCGGCCGCAACGCCGGGCACGAGAGGCGCGCGGTGCAGAGCGTGCGGCTGCTGGGCGTGGCGGAGCCGCTGCAGTTCCAGCAGACGGACGCGGCGCTCGTCATCGACCTTCCAGCGCGAATGCCGACCCGCCACGCCAGCGCCTTCAGGATTGCCTTTGGCGCATGACGAAGCGAGAGCCGTGACATCCATGCGGGGCAGCTAGCTTTCGAGATTGCAGCTCTGTGAACGTGTCGCCTTGATCCCCTGATCTCCTTGCGACCAGAATGCGGCGCATCGGATATCGATATCCAACCGGGGATTGATGCGCCCATGACGGATGAATCGAAGATCGGGAAAGAGCAGCAGGGCCACGGCGCTGCAGCCACCTCCACGGACACGGGCGCGAGCGGCAGGATCCCACGCCGCGACTTTCTCGCGGGCACCGCGCTGGCCGCGGCAGGTTTGATGATCGTTCCCCGCCACGTGCTGGGCGGGCCGGGGTATACGGCGCCCAGCGATCGGCTGGACATCGCCGGCATCGGCGTGGGCGGCATGGGCAAGAACAACATTCGCGCGATGGCGAGCGAGAACATCGTGGCCCTGTGCGACGTGGACTGGGGCTACACCGACAAGGGCTTTCGCGCGATGTTCGACCCGGGCAGGGCGCAGGAGCGCCTCGACAAGGCCGAGAACGCGGAAGAGCGCAAGGAAGTGGAGGACCAGATCGCGCAGACGCAGCTGCTCGCGCCGAAGTACCCCTCGATCAAGCGCTATACCGATTACCGCCGGATGCTCGAGGAGCAGAAGGACATCGACGCGGTGGTCATCGCCACGCCCGACCACCTGCATGCGGTGATCGCCAGCGCGGCGATGAGCCTGGGCAAGCACGTGTACCTGCAGAAGCCACTCACCTGGTCGATCCACGAAGCGCGCGCACTGGCGAAGAAGGCGCAGGACAACCCCAGGCTCGTCACCCAGATGGGCAACCAGGGCCACTCCACCGACGATGCCCGGCTGATCAACGAGTACATCGCGGCCGGCGCGATCGGCGACGTGCGCGAGGTCCACGTCTGGACCAACCGCCCGCTGGCCTACTGGCCGCAGGGCATTCCGCGTCCGCAGGCCGTGCCGGAACCGGACGCCGCGCGCTGGAACCTGAAGGCGGTGATGGACCGGCTCGCCAATGCCATGACCGGCAACTACCCCAAGCCCGAAGGGCTGGCCTGGGACCTGTTCCTGGGCCCTGGTCCCGTCGTCGGTTACCACCCGGTGTATCACCCGTTCAACTGGCGCGGCTGGGTGGACTGGGGCGTGGGCGCCATCGGCGACATGGGCGCGCACCTGATCGATCATCCGTTCTGGGCGCTGGACCTGGGCTTCCCGACCTCGGTGGAAACCGTCTCGACGCCGTTCAACCAGGCGTCCTACCCCATGGCGACGATGACCCACTACGACTTCCCCGCACGCGGCAGCCTGCCGCCGGTGAAGCTCACCTGGTACGACGGCGGATTGCTGCCTCCCGGGCTGCAGACGCTGGGCGCCGGCGAGTTGAACGACGATGGCGGCGTGCTCTACGTGGGCGACAAGGGCAAGCTGATCCACGACACCTACGGCGCCAACCCGCGCCTGCTGCCGCAGTCGCTGCACGATGCGGTGGGCACGCCTGCGCAGAAGTTCCCGCGCGTCACGACCTCGCACGAGATGAACTGGGTGCAGGCCTGCAAGGGGCAGGGCGAAGCGTCGTCGCCCTTCGCCTACGCCGCGCGCCTGACCGAGGTCATGCTGCTGGGCGTCGTGTCCCTGCGCGCCGGCGGCCGGATCGAGTACGACGCGCAGAACATGCGCATCACCAACGCGCCGGAAGCCAACCAGTTCCTGCGCCGCGAGTATCGCGAGGGTTGGGCGTTGTAGCAGGAACGCCGCCTGCGCAGGCGCGCCGCCCTGCAGGGCTGCCAGGAGTCCGATGCTGCACTTCGATTCCTTTGCAAAGCGTATCGTCGGCAGCGCGCGGATCCACGTCCGCGTCGCGGGGCATGGGCCAGCGGTGTTGCTGCTGCATGGCTTCCCGCAGACGCACCTGATGTGGCGCGACATCGCGCCGGCACTTTCGCAGCGATTCACGGTGGTCTGCGCGGACCTGCCCGGCTATGGCCAGAGCGGATGTCCCGAACCGGCGCCCGACCACGCGCCCCACTCCAAGCGCGCGATGGCCTCGTCATTGGTCGAGGCGATGCAGGCATTGGGGTTCGAGCGCTACTCGGTCGTGGGACACGACCGCGGTGCGCGCGTGGCGTATCGCATGGCGCTGGATACGCCGGAGCGCATCCTGCGCCTGGCCGTGCTCGACGCGATCCCGACGCTCGTGGCCTGGGAGCGCGCTGACGCCCGGTTCGCGCAATCGTTCTGGCCGTGGAGCCTGCTGGCGCAGCCCGCGCCGCTGCCCGAGCGTCTGCTCGCGGCTGCACCGGAGGCCTGCGTCGACGATGCCCTGTCGCAATGGGGCTCCCGTGGGGATGCGTTCCCTGGCGAGGTCCGCCAGGCGTATGTGGACGCCCTGCGCGATCCCGCGCACGTGCATGCGATCTGCGAGGAGTACCGCGCCGGCGCGACCATCGATTGCCGCCACGATGCGGCCGACCGTGAACGCCGCCACACCATCCGCTGCCCAGTGCTGGCCCTGTGGAGCCGGGACACGGCACTGGACGACTGGTACGCAGATGCAGGCGGGCCGCTCGGGATCTGGCGGCGATGGGCTGGCGACGTGCGTGGCGAAGCGGTTCCCGGAGGCCACTTCTTTCCGGAAGTGCAACCGGCCGATACCGCCGATCGACTGCAGGCGTTCCTGGAGTCCGATCCGTCGGCAGGCGACACAGGGAACTGAGCGCCACGATTTTCACGCCACGCATTGACCAGTACGTCGCTATCCCACTTCTGCAGGGCGATTCATCCTGTTGCAGCCGACGCCGGGCCTCCTGCTGCAGCGCTGCAAACATCGACGTCGATCAAGGCGGACATCGCGCCTCCGTGCATCGTGCATCAACCGCCCGAAGCCGCTTCGTCGCCACCGTCGATACCGAGCCATGTGAGCACTGCAGCCGCCTGCGCGTCGGGTGCCAGTGCGATGTCGACGGTGATGGCGTCCTCGTCCGCGCCCGGCGCTTCGAGCGTGGCCAGCTGCGAGTCGAGCAGCGAGGCCGGCATGAAGTGGCCGCTGCGCTCCTGCATGCGTTGCTCGAGTAAATGGCGCTCGCCGGTGAGGTGCACGAAGCGCACGCCCTCGCGCCGCAGCACGTCGCGGTAGGCGCGTTTGAGCGCGGAGCAGGTGACGATGCCCGGCGCGCCCGCTGCGATGCGCGCATCGATCCATGCAGCCACCAAGCGCAGCCACGGCTCGCGGTCGGCATCGTTGAGCGGCTGTCCGGCCGCCATCTTGTCGACGTTGGCCTGCGGGTGCAGCACGTCGCCTTCCTGCAGCGGCCAGCCCAGGCGTTGCGCCAGCAGCGCCGCCAGCGTGGACTTGCCGGAGCCGGCCACGCCCATGACCACGAGCACAGGCCCAGGCTTGCGCGGCGCCATCAGAGCACCAGGCCCAGCAGCAGTACGCCCACCAGGCCGACCACGGAGATCAGGCATTCGAGCACCGTCCACGACTTGAGCGTCTGCCCGATGTCCAGGCCGAAGTATTCCTTGATCAGCCAGAAGCCGGCGTCGTTGAGGTGCGAGAGGAATACCGAGCCCGAGCCGATGGCCAGCACCAGCAGCGCGGCGGTGGCCTGGTCCAGGCCCGCAACCAGCGGCTGCAGGATGCCGGCGGCGGTGATGGTGGCCACGGTGGCCGAGCCGGTGGCGATGCGGATGACCACCGCGATCAGCCAGGCGAGCAGCAGCACCGAGACCGACGAGCCATCGACCTGCGCGGCGATGAAACCGCCGATGCCGGTATCGACCAGCACCTGCTTGAAGCCGCCGCCCGCGCCGACGATCAGCAGGATGCCCGCTACCGGGCCAAGCGATGACCCGACCACTTCCTGCAGCTTGTCGCGCCCGAAGCCCGCGCCGCGGCCGAGCACGAAGAACCCGGCCACCACCGCGAGGCCGAGCGCGATCATCGGCAGGCCGAGGAAGTCGATCACCGCCTTCCATGCAGCGCCGGAGTCGGGCGCGACGATGTCGGCGATGGCCTTGGCCAGCATCAGCACCACCGGCAGCAGGATGCTGGCCAGCGTGGCCGCGAACGACGGGCGGCGTGCGAGCGCCGCTTCGCCCGGTGCGATGAACAGCAGCGGCACCGGCGCGGGCACCCAGCGCTCGGCGAAGCGCGCGAACAGCGGGCCGGCGATCACCACCGCCGGAATCGCGACCAGCACGCCGAGTGCGAGCGTCAGGCCCAGGTCGGCGCCGAGCATGCCGATCGCGGCCAGCGGACCGGGATGCGGCGGCACCAGGCCGTGCATGGCCGACAGCCCGGCCAGTGTCGGCAGCGCGATGCGCATCAGCGGCGCGCCCGAGCGACGCGCGACCAGGATGATCACGGGCACCAGCAGCACCAGCCCGACTTCGAAGAACATCGGCAGGCCGATGATCGCGCCGATCAGGCCCATCACCCACGGCAGGCTGCGCGGCGTGGCGCGCGCGACCAGGGTCTCGACGATGCGGTCGGCGCCGCCAGAGTCGGCGAGCAGCTTGCCGTAGATCGCGCCCAGCGCGATGAGGATGCCGACCCCGCCCATGGTCGTACCGAAACCGCTGGCGAAACTGGCGCTGGCGGTGGCCACGTCCAGCCCCGCGATCGCGCCAGTGGCCAGCGCGCCGATGGCCAGCGACAGGAACGGATGCAGCTTCGCCCAGCTGATCAGCACCACGATCAACACGATGCCGATGAGTGCGGCGGCGACGAGCTGGTCGCCGGGCACGACGGCGCGCGCGGCATCCGCCGCCGGACCGGCGGCGGCCATGAGCACGAGCGGGGAAGACTGCAGCAAAGGCGTCAGCACGACGGGAAAGATGTCAGCGACGATGTCATCGGATCTTCCTGATGCGGCGATCGCTCCGGATGCTACCTAACATTCGTTCGTCATTCCCGATCAATGGAACGGAGGCAGTTGATCCGCCACGACAAGGCGCCTTCGGCGTAGCCACAAAGCTGCTGGCAGCAAAGTGGTCGGAACCTACGCTTTTGCTCGTCATTCCCGCGAAGGCGGGAACCCATGGACGTTGATTTCAATCGATTAGAGTCCATGGGTTCCCGCCTGCGCGGGGATGACGGCGTGGAAAGCCCGCGCATCCCGGTTCCGCGCCAGTTCTACGCGTGCTGCGCAGCCACCGCTGCAGCGGCGGGCGACGGCTTCGCGCCCCACAGTGCATAGAACAGCACGTACAGCTCGCAGGCCGCGGTGAGCAGGAACGAGAGCTGCAGGCCGTAGCGATCCGCCAGCCAGCCCTGCACCACCACCAGCGCGCCGCCGGCGATCGCCATCACCAGCAGGCCCGAGCCTTCCTCGGTCAGCGGGCCCAGGCCGCGGATGCCCAGGGTGAAGATGGTCGGGAACATGATCGAGTGGAACAGGCCCACCGAGATCAGCGACCACATCGCCAAGGGACCCGACGCGAACACCGTCACCAGCATCGCCACGAACGCGCCGATCGAGAACAGCGCCAACACCTTCTCCGGCGCGATGCTGCGCATCAGGAAGCTGCCGGCGAAGCGCCCCACCATCATCCCGCCCCATAGCAGGAACAGGTAGCGCGATGCCTGCTCGTGGGTGAGGTTGCCGATGTCCGGCTGCGCCACGAAATTGATGAACAGGTTGGAGACGCCGATCTCGGCGATGAGGTAGATGAAGATCGCGGGGATGCCGAGCACCAGGTTGCGGTGCGACCACAGCGAATGGCGCGCGCGCTCTTCGCGCGCATGGCGCTGCGTGGCGCCGCCGAGCGCCGGCAGCCGGTAGCGCGCGATCACGATCGCCAGCACCACCAGCACCGCCGCGACGATCAGGTACGGCAACTGCACCGATTGCGCATCGGCCAGGCGCTCGGCCGGGGTCAGCACGGTGTCGGCGCTGGCGGTGCCGGCGGTGGTGCGGCCGAGGATCAGATAGCCCCCGAACAGCGGCGCCAGCGTGGTGCCGAAGGAATTGAATGCCTGCACGAAGTTGAGCCGCGACGAGGCGGTCTCCGGCGGGCCGATCACCGCCACGTAGGGATTGGCCGCCACCTGCAGCAGGGTGATGCCGCTGGCGATGACGAACAGCGAGGCCACGGTGATCGCATAGGAAGGCATCTGCGCCGCAGGCACCATGCCCAGCGCCCCCACCGCCATGATCGCCAGCCCGGTGACCAGCGCGCGCTGGTAACCGATCCGTTCGATCAGCCACGCCGATGGCAGCGATGCGACGAAGTAGGCGATGAACCAGACCGATTCGATCAGCGTGGTCCGCGTGTAGTCCAGCTCGAACACGCTGCGCAGGTGCGGCAGCAGGGTGTTGTTGATGACGGTGATGAAGCCCCACATGAAGAACAGCGAGGCCAGCAGCGTCAGCGCCGAACGATAGGCGGGCACGCCGGAGCGCAACGCCTGGGCCGACGCCTGCAAGGTGGGTGCTGCCATGGACGCTCCTTCCGATGCGGCGGACGCGCGCCGGTCGCAGGCGTGCGTCGCGCAGCATAGAAGGCCGGTGCAATGCCCGACCAATGACTTGTGCGGCGCGATCCATCCAGGTTTTGCAATGCTGCGCTGCGACAACGCGCGGGTGCGCTGGCTTGCTATGGGCTGGATCCTTGCGCGAGCTGTCGCCCGGTATGCAGCAGCGCGATCCACCGGTTGCCAACTTCGGCGCGCCGGTCGAGCAGTGGCCGCTGAAGTTCAAGCGTCGCAGCGTTGCTG
The DNA here is from genome assembly GCF_022662515.1 of Lysobacter sp. M15. Lineage (NCBI taxonomy): Bacteria > Pseudomonadati > Pseudomonadota > Gammaproteobacteria > Lysobacterales > Lysobacteraceae > Lysobacter > Lysobacter sp. M15. The sequence goes on from NZ_JAKPBV010000010.1 coordinate 61,134, forward strand.
TGCACGGTTATTCCATGTGCCGGACGTTCAACTGCGCCTCGTGTACGCACCGGCACCGGCGTTCGCTGCCGCTCGATCCGACGAGGCGCCGGCGGACGCGGCCGCGCGACTGCGCAAGGACATGCGCACGGGTCTGTGCTCGCGTCAAAGCTCGCGCGCACGCCGTTCACGTGCGGGCGGAGGCGTAGCGTTCGTCGTCGCCTCGACGTCGGACAACACGGTGGCGCCAGCGGCCGGTGGCGTCCGCGCCCCGATCTCGTGGCCGAAGCTGCGGCGAGGATCGACAACGGCCGCATTGTCGCGATCGGCCTCGCGCAATCGGGCCGGAGCCGGCGTGCGATCCCGTTCGTCGCCCCGTGCGCGGACCGAATCCATCGACCTGACCACACCCTGCGCCGTCAGCCGTCCCAGCATGTCGGCCTGGTCCTGCCAGTCCCAGGCGGTCTGTGCCAGCGCCGGCGTGGTGGCCGTGAACACCAGGGCAACCAGGCCCAGGGCGGTTGCAGGCAGTCGTGAGCGTGCGTATGTGGTGAACATGAGGTGACCTCCTTGACGGGTTCTCGTGCGTGGCCAGCGCCACGCACCCGATTTGAGGCCGGGGCCTGCGGTTCCTCCATGTAGGGAAGCTAGGGTTTTCCTGCAGATTCGGAACAGTTGCGGTTGCGCCCGTACCGATGCGCGAAACTAGGGGCCTACGCTACGGTCGCAGGTGACGTGATGACCGCCCGAGACGAGGCAGGCCCGGCAGGATGAACGAGCACGTCGTCATCAGAAACAAGTTCGGCGCGCCGCCGGCGCCCGGGAATCCACAGGATTTCCTGGTCGGCAGCGCGCTGGTGCAACCCGCGCTCAACCGGATCTCCGTGCACGGGCAGGTGACCCAGGTCGAGCCGAAGGTGATGCAGGTGCTGACCCTGATGGCGGCGCGGCCGGGCGCCGTGGTCCCGAGGGAGGCGTTCCTCGAGCAGGTGTGGCCCAGAGCCGGCGACGACTACCTGCTCAATCGCAGCGTGTCGGAACTGCGCAAGATCTTCGGCGACGACGCGCAATCGCCGCGCTATATCGAAACCATCCGCAAGACCGGCTACCGCCTGATCGCGCCGATCGCGCCGGCGCGGGTCGCCGAGGTGGTCCCCGCGACGGCGCCCGGTCCCGACGCAGGGACGCCACACCCGGCCGCGGATGCCGAGTCCGCGACGCCACCCGACCAGGCCACTGTCGCAAAAGCGAACCAGGACGGCGTGCCGGTGCGCGCCGTGCCGTTGCGTTACGTACTGGCCCTGGCCGGGATCGCGGGCGCGACGCTGGTGGCGGTTGCGGTAGCGCTGGTGTGGACGGCCGGATCCAGGCAGGCGCCGCCCGGCATCGCCACCACCTTCGAAACGCTTCCCCTGACGAGCTTCGTCGGCAGCGAACTCGAACCGGCCCTGTCCCCGGACGGCAGCCGCGTCGCCTTCGTCTGGGACGATGACGCCGATGGCGTACCCGATATCCATGTGAAAACCGTCGGCAGCGAATCCACGCTCAATCTGACCCACAGCGACAGCGCGGAAAACCACCCCGTGTGGTCGGCCGACGGAGGCGCAGTCCTGTTCGTCCGCCCGCAGCGCAGCGGGGTGGCGATCATGCGGGTGTCCGCGCTGGGCGGCGGCGCCACGCTGGTGGTGCGCGACGAGGCCGCCGCCGACATCCGCGGCATGAGCCTGGCACCCGATGGCGCGTCGATCGCCTACGCACGCCGGGACGATGCCGCCTCGCCCTACCGAATCGTCCTGGCCTCGATCGACACCGGGCGCACGCAGGCCGTCACCCGCCCGGAAGCAGGCACGCTGGGCGACATCGATCCGCTGTTCGCGCGCGATGGGCGCACGGTGTACTTCGTCCGCGCCGTGAACGAGGTCACCAAGGACCTCTACGCAGCACCGTCCGGCGGTGGCGAACCGACGCGGCTGACCTTCGACAATCGCAAGATCAACGGCCTCACCTGGTCGCCGGATGGCACGCGGCTGCTGTTCACCTCGACCCGTTCGGGCGTGTACGGGGTGTGGTCCGTGGATCCGGCCGGCGGTGATCCCCAGCAGCTGGCCCTGGGCGACGAAGATGTGCACCAACCTTCGGCGGCGCCCGCGGTCGGCCGGGTAGCCTATGAGCGATGGACGCATCGTGCGCAGTTGCAGAGGATCGATCTTGCGCGTCAGGCGCCCATCGCGGCCGGGGCCTCGGTCCGCTCGACACGTTGGGATTCCAGCCCGGCCTACGCACCCGATGGCAAGCGCATCGCCTTCAACTCCAACCGGGCCGGCCCCCAAGGCATCTGGGTGAGCGATCGCGACGGGCGCGATGCGGTGCAGATCGCATCGTTCGGCGGCGTGTTCGTCGACCATCCCGCCTGGTCGCCCGATGGCGCGACGATCGCGTTCGATGCCAGCCCCGACGGGCGCACCGCCGTCTATACCGTCGCATCGCAAGGCGGATCGCCGCAGCGGATCACTCAAGGCCCGGGCGATAGCCGCAATCCGGCCTGGTCGCGCGATGGCCGGTGGATCTATTTCGAATCCAACCGCAGCGGCGACTGGCAACTCTACGCACGACCGGCGGGCGGCGGGGAAGCGGTGAGGATCACGGCGAAGGGCGGCGCCAATCCGGTCGAGTCGACCGATGGCGCATGGCTGCTGTACAGCAAACCAGAGGCACCGGGCCTGTGGCGCCAGGCCAGGCGCGCGTGGAGCGAAACGGGCGCGGCCGCCTCGGAAACGCGGCTGACCGCAGACCTCGCGCCCGAGGACGGCGACAACTGGGCTCCAGCGGACCGCGGAATCTATTTCGTCCGCAGGCCCACGGCGGCTCCGCCGCGCCTGTCGATGCTCGACGCCAGCGGATCGGTGAGGGATGTCGTGGCGCTGACGCCATCGCTCCAGATCGTGGGGCTCGATGTTGCACCCGATGCCACCGAACTCATCCTTGCGAACAGGGTGCTCAGTGAGAGCGACCTGCGACTGGCGAGCCCAAGACAGGCGATCGCTGCTTCCCCTTGAGTTGGCGGGACAGGAGATAGGTAGTAGCGGGAACGAAGGAACCAGGTCATTCCGTGGCTCCGCTCATTTCGCGATCCTGAGCAACGGGCGAACAGTCACAGCGGAGTCGGCGCTGCGCTGACAGCGCAAAACGGATTGGGCGACCAGCACCCCGGCAGTTCATCTCTGGTCGCCCCAATGGCCGCGCAAGCCCGCCGCCGCCGTTGCCTTTACGAAACACGCGCGCCGAAGGGGGCCGACCGTGGCGAAGATGATCGATAGGTTGAAGACGGGCGCCTGCGCGCTGGTGCTGGCCTGCGCGGGATGGTCAGCACCGCCGGCGCTCGCGCAATCGACTACGGCGGGCGAGCCGTTCGTGGTGGAGTACACCTACAAGGTCGAGTGGGGCCACCTGGACGAGTTCATCTCGCTGTTCAAGAAGAACCATTACCCCGTGCTGCAGCGGCTGAAACAGCTCGGATATGTCCGCGACATCGGGGTGGCCTATCCGGTCAACCACGCGGGCGAAGCCGACCGCTGGGACATGCGGGTGACCGTGACGTTTCGCGACGCCAACGCGTCTTTGCCGGACCCGGCGGTCGACAAGGCGATCATCGCCGAGCTGTATCCCGACAAGAAAACCTTCGAGCGCGAGGAGCAGCGTCGTTTCGAACTGCTGATCGAGCACACCGACGTGCCGGTGTTCCTCGAGGACATGAAGGATTGGGACGCGCCCGCGCCGGAGGCGTGAGCGGCTCCATCCTTCCTGCGGCTCACGCCTGGATCGCGTAGGCGCGCACCGGAAACGTGCCCATGCCGACGATCTTCGGCGGCACGGCGTGGAAGCGACAACCGCGATCAGGCACGGCGTCGAGGCGGGTGAGGTGCTCGCCGATGGGAATGTCGGCGCCGAGCAGCAGCGTGTGGACCGGACGCGCACGCACGCGGGTGTCGTCGATGTTGTACGAGTCGATGCCCACGAACGCCGCGCCCGCCGCGACCAGACGTTCGGCAGCGGCGGCGGTCAGGAACGGGTGCTCGCTGAAGTAGCGCTCGGTCCGCCAATGGCGGTCCCAGCCGGTGTGGACCAGCACCGCCATGCCTTGCAGCGGGACGCCGTCGAAGGCGCCGGCGTCCACGGCCAGCCCATCCTGCCAGGGTTGCCTGACCACGACGGCGGGCAGGTCGGCGAGCGAGGCGAGCGGCAGGCCGGCCAGATCGCAGCCGTGTTCGAAGCGGTGGAACGGGCTGTCGACATAGGTGCCGGTGTTGGCGACCAGGTCGATGCGGCCGATCTGGAACGTGCTGCCATCATCGTAGTTCGCGCGCGAGGCCTCGCGCGTCCAGTAATCGCACAGGACCGGGCCCGGCAGGTCTTTGTAGGTCGTCATGCCGGCTTCGATGGTATGGCTGAGGTCGATCAGTCGCGGGTGTTCGACGTTCACGGCGAGGGTGCTCCGGAGCGGCCGCGGTGCGGGGCCGGCGCCGCGCAGTGTGCGGCACGCGCGGGCGCAAGGGTGTGCCATGCATGGCGAAACACACCCGCGCAAGCCCGACGCACGGTCCCGCCGCTTCGGAACGCCTAGAGTGGGCCCATGCAAGCCCTGTCACCCGCCCTGGCCAGCTGGCTCGCCGACGCGATCCTGATATCGCACGTGGCCGTGGTCTTATTCGTGCTGCTGGGCGCGCTCGCCGTGCCGATCGGCGCGTGGCGACGCTGGCGCTGGGTGCGTGGCTTCCGCTGGCGTCTGACGCATCTGGTGCTGATGGGCGTGATCGCGCTGCAGGCCTGGCTCGGCGCGCTGTGCCCGCTGACGGTATGGGAACAGGCGCTGCGCCGGCGCGCGGGCGAAGCGGTGTACCGCGAATCCTTCATCGAATACTGGCTCTCAAGGTTGATCTTCTTCGAGGCGCCGTGGTGGATTTTCGTCGCCGCGTATTCCGGCTTCGCTGCATTCGTGCTGCTGCTGTGGTGGGCGGTGCCGCCGCAGCGGCGTGCCGGGAAGGTTTCATGACCCCATGCCTGGGAAACTGCGTGCGAAAGCGCAACCGCCCCGGATACTTGACAGGGGTCAGGTGGCGGCGGACGCTGGATCCGCGTTGGCGGCCGTCGGGGAGGCGCTATGCGGCGTCTGGAGATGCGGTACATCGTGCGCGCCACTTCGATACTGGGCGTCTTGTGCGCGATCGGCATGCTGGCGCCGGTCGCGGCCGGCTACGCGATCGGTGCGAATGACGCAGCCGAATCGCAGCAATCGGCCGAAGAATCCATCGAAGCCACGGTCGAAGCGCGCCGCGATGCCATCGATCATGAGATCGGACACACGCCCGCGCATCCATGGGCCGCGGACTACTACGAAGGCAACGGGCTGGGAGTCAACATCTTCCTCAGCATCGCGCCGAAGTCGGGAGTGGCCGCAACCTGGCATGGATGCCTGGGGCTGTACGGCGCCAACCTCGGCGCCGTTATTCCGGAACGGGATGGAAGCCTGCAGCTCCAGTTCGAGCAGCCGAACGAAGCGCGCTTCGGAGGATTCCCCGATCGCGTTGTGCCGGTGCGGTGGGGCGCGCGACGCTACCTGATCAGGCCCAGCGATACCGCGGGTTTCGTAGCCGCGATCCACGCGGGCTTCGAGCCGCGCACCCAGGTCCATGGACAGTTCCTGCTGGCAGAGGGCGACGAACTCAAGCCTGTATCGGGCCTGCCCGGCCTACCCGAGCCTGATCGGGTCCGTATCCGCCTGCAGGCGGTGGAAGCGCGGATCGTCGAGGTCGGCGAGCCGGAACGCGGTGACAAGACCGTCGACATGTGCGATGCACGTTATCCCGTGCGCCTGGTGGTGGATGGCGACGAGGTCCTGCATCCGGGCGAGAAGCTGCAGGTTCTGGGCCGCAGCTCGCCTTTCACCGACATCATCGTCCGCGAAGCGGGTGCTGGCTCCGCCAGAGGCCTCGCAAAAGTGCTCGAACTCGATTGCGGCAAACCCGATGCCGATCACGTGCCCGCAGAAGGCTGGCGTTTGACCACCGGCGCGTACGACGAGATCTCGGCCAACCGTGCCATCGCCGAGGCCAGCCGTGCTAGCGCAACGCAGGCGTCGCGATGAGGCCGTAGGCCGGCAAGCGAAGTCCGGGCATTCGACCTGCGCGCCATCGCATTGATCTGCTGCCTGTGTTGCTGGTAGGTGTCGTATTTGGCCAGGAGCCCCACGGCCGGATCGGGTGCGGTCTACGGCCTTACCCGAGTAGTGATGCTTCCGGAGACTCATGCATGGCCAAGGGCGGAGATGTTTTTGCGCCTCATCCAAGCGCACGCAGGGTGGGATTGAGGCTTCGATATGCACCAGTACAGCGGTGCGGTAGCGCCCCGAGCGTGAGCCTGTCGTGAAAAAACGCTCGACGCGCGGTGTCGATGCAGAAAATCCGGTGCGGATTAAACCAGGGCTTAAAGCCGCAAAGTCGGCCGCTGGTTGGGGCTGGAAAGCCGTGATTTTCAGGTTTTAGAATCCGCGGCCTTCCCGTTCTCCGGAGGGTGCGCGCATGGCCGACCAGGGCCGCTATTCCATGAGTGTCGGAGACATGGGGCAGCAGGAGCTGGATCTGCTCGAGTGCCTGGTTCGCATCGATCGCGGCCAAGCCCTGGATCCGCGCGCGGATGACATGCTCATGCGGCTGATCGACGCCGGCCTGGTCGATTCCGCCGACGGCGTGCTGGCGCTGACCCTGGCCGGCATCGAGCGCTGCCAGTCCCTGATGCATCGCATGGCCGGAGACATGGAGGCGGCCAAGGTCCTGGCCGCGCGCGGCATCGCGATCGCATCCGAAGCGTGATCGCATGAGTGGTTGCAGCGTCGCTGTTCGGCCATGCGCGCAGCGCTAAAGGCGGCGGGGTGGCGGAACACCAGCCGCGCTGTCTAAAACCGCTACCCGAGGACGTTCGCCCCCACGTTTTCGTTCGATAGTTGGGCGATGGCGACCAGTGCTACCTTTTCCGACATGGCCAAATCGACCGGCACGATCAAGTTCAAGGCGAAGCTGTCGCGACCCGCGGCGCCGAAGGGCGTGGCGTGGACCTTCCTGGTGCTACCCGCGGCGGTCAGCGCGAAGCTGCCGACGCGGAGCATGGTCACCGTCGACGGTAGCCTGGAAGGCCAGTCCTTCCAGGCCACTCTGGAACCCGATGGCCAGGGCAGCCACTGGCTCAAGATCGAACAGGCCCTGAGCGAGAAGGCCGGTGTCGCCGCGGGCGACACTGTCGCGCTAGAGGTCGCGCCCGTGGCAGTGGAACCCGAGCCCAAGGTGCCGGACGACCTGCGCAACGCGCTGGCGGCCAATGCCGAAGCGAAGGCGACCTGGGACGACATCACGCCGGTGGCGCGGCGCGACTGGATCCACTGGATCACCTCGGGCAAGAAGGCCGAGACCCGCGTGAAGCGCATCGACGTGGCCTGCGACAAGCTCGCCTGCGGGAACCGACGCGCCTGCTGCTTCGACCGCTCGGGCATGTACAGCAAGGGCAACATGGGCCCGCCCGAGGCGGCGGAGTAGCGCCGGTTCCGAAGCTGTCGATGCCGGGCCGTTCGGCAAGTGCACGACGCGCTGCGTGAAGCGCAGCGCACGGAATCGAGATCCCACATCGCGGCTTCCTGGCCCTTCGGCTTCGCGCCGTCGGCGCTACGCTCAGGGCAATCGGAATCCGGAACGGGGTGTGATCCATCGCCCTGATGCAATTCAAGAACAGCGTGCGCGACTGGCTTGCGTCGTCACCTGGACAGTGCACGACGCGCTGCCGCACTAGGCGAGATTGCCGCCCGAGTTCGGCGGCGACGAGGAGCGCGTGGCGTAGTAGGAAAACGCTGCCCCGTCGCCGCACCCGACGGCATCACCTGAGGCAGGACGAGGCGGCCGGGCGCGTGGCACCGACCCCGCCAGACGTGGATTCATCGCGGCATCCGGCGTTTCGTCGCATGCCGCTTGAGGATGGAGCGGTCACATCGCATGCTGCCGGCTGCTGCGTGTGCAGTGATGTCGTTCAACGTGAGGCTCGATCGCCATGAAGACCCTGATCGCCCTGCTGGTGTGGTGCCTGCTGCTGGTGCTGTGCTGGCCGCTGGCGTTGCTGGCCCTGGTGCTGTGGCCGCTGGTCTGGCTGCTGTCGCTGCCGTTCCGCCTGGTCGGCATCACCTTCTCGGCGCTGTTCGCCTTCCTGCAAGCCTTGCTGATGCTGCCCGCGCGCCTGCTCGGCGGGCGGCCGCGGCCCGCGGGTGCGATGGCCTGAGCCGGCGTCGCCCGGGCAAGCAAAGTGCACCCGGGGCTTTCCGACACGACGCATCAGGGCTTCCGGGTGCGGCTCGCGGCCTGACCGGCTACGGCGTTGTGCGCCGCTTCGGGCGGCCAGGCCGGAGCGTGCGGTCAGCCGGCGTGCGCGTGCACCCGCCCCAGGAAGTCGCGGACCAGTGCCACTACCTCGTCGAGATTGGTTTCCAGTAGCCAGTGGCCGCCGTCGAGCAGGTGCAGCTCGGCGTCGGGCAGGTCGCGAAGATAGGCGCGTGCCGACTTCTCCGGCATGTAGTGGTCGTGCGGCCCCCATACGATCAGCGTCGGTGGCCGGTGTTCGCGCAGGTATTCGCGATGCTGTGGAAACCAGGCGCGGTTTTGCTTCAGACCCGCGATCAGATCGATCGCGACCTCCTTGCGTCTGGGCGTCATCAGCGACCAGTGCAGCTTCCACAGATCGGGCGGAATGCATGCGGCAAGTTCCGGGCGCACGTCGTTCAGGAATTCTTCCTTGAACGTCTCCTCGTTGATCGCTTCGGCGAGCTGTTTTCGCATCTCGGGGACGGGCAAGGTCCAAGTCTTCTCGATGTCGGCGTATTTCGGCCCCAGCGCGTCCTCGTAGGGGATATCGCCGTTCTGGATGATCAGCGCCGCGATGCGCGCGGGCGCCCTGATCGCCAGCCGGGCGCCGATCGGCGATCCGAAATCGTGCAGATACAGCGCGAAACGGGCGATGTCGAGCGCTTCGACGAAGCTGTCGAGGAATCCGGCATAACCATCGAAGCTGTAGTCGAAGTCGTCCGGCGTTTCGCTATACCCGGCGCCGGGAAAGTCCGGCGCAATCAGTCGCCAACGGTCGGCCAGCCGTGGCATCAGGTTGCGAAATTCGTACGACGAGCCTGGATAACCATGCGGAAGCAGGACCACCGGCGCGCCGTCCGCGCCTGCCTCTCGGTAGAAGACCTCGACTTTGCCGACGCTGATGCGGCGGTGACGAACGCGGGTATCCAAAACAGCTCCCTGGCCGGTTTCTCCGAAAGATGCTGCGTCGATCGTCAATGAAGCGTCACGGCTCCGTTATGGCGAGCAGCTTTTCGAAACCCACGGCGCGGCGGAACTTGCGATCTGCGGCCTAACCCGGGCCAGGCGCTCAGCCCGCCGCCATCGTCTTGCCACCGTCGCGCGCATAACGCCCCGGCGAGCGGCCCACGTGCCGGCGGAACGCGGTGCTGAAGGTGCTGGCCGAGGCGTAGCCCACGCGCTCGGCGGCTTGGGCAATGCCGATCTGCTCGTTGCGCAGCAGATCCTTGGCGATGGCCATGCGCCAGGCCTGCAGATATTCCATCGGCGGCACGCCCACGGTGCGCGCGAAACGGTCGAAGAACGCCGAGCGAGACAGCGCGGCGGTGTCGGCCAGCTGCGCGATGGTCCACGCATGCGCGGGGCGCGCGTGCAGCTGCCGCAGCGACGCCGCCAGGCGCGCATCGGCCAGGCCACGCAGTAGCCCGGGCGGCGCGTCGCGGCCCGCAGTCGCACGCAGGGTCTCGACCAGCAGCAGCTCCACCAGCCGCGCGAGCACGACATCGCGACCCGGACGGTCTTCGACCGCTTCCTCGCCCAGCAGCCCCACCAGCAGCGACAGCCGCGCCACCCCGCGCACATGCACCACCGCGGGCAGCAGCGACACCAGCAGTGCGGGGTCGGGCGCGTCGAACAGGAACCATCCGCCGAGCAGGCGCACGTCGGGCGATCCGTGCTGGCGGCCATGGCGCACCTCGCCTTCCGGCGCGGGCGCCTGCTTCGGGTCGATCCGCGTGGGCGTCGCGGTCTCGAAACCGGACATGGTGAAGCCCGGCGTCGCCGGCAGCAGCACGAAATCGCCGGCCTGCAGGACGAGCGGGGCATGGCCGTCGACCTCGAGCCGACAGCCGCCCTCCAGCACCACGCAGAAGCTGGGTTCGCCGAACTCCGAGTAGCGCACCGCCCACGCGCCGGCGCCGCTGATGCCCTTGGAGAACACCGCGCGCGGGCGCAGCAGGCGGACCACCTCGGACAGGGGATCGCTCATCAGGACGGCTCGCGCGGCGTGGAAGGCAATCAGGACTATAGCCAACAAATTACGGACTTTGCGGCATAGATCGTCCGGATATCCCTGCCTATCGTGGGTCCCGTTTCAACCACCCGAGACCCACCAGAATGAAGACCGTCCTGATCACCGGCTGCTCCTCCGGCTATGGCCTGGAGACCGCCCGCCACTTCCACGCCCGCGGCTGGCGCGTCGTCGCCACCATGCGCAAGCCGCGCGCGGGGCTGCTACCCGCCGACGAGCGCATCCAGCTGCTGGCGCTCGACGTCACCCGTACCGACAGCGTCGCCGCCGCGATCGAAGTCGCCGGCCCGATCGACGTGCTGGTCAACAACGCCGGCGTCGGGCTGTTCGGCGCGTTCGAGGCCACGCCCATGGCGACCGTGCGCGAGGTGTTCGAGACCAACACCTTCGGCACGATGGCCATGACCCAGGCGGCGATTCCGCAGCTGCGCGCGCGCGGCACGGGCACCATCGTCAACGTCACCTCCAGCGCCACGCTGGCACCAATGCCGCTGGTGGCCGCCTACACCGCCAGCAAAACCGCGATCGAGGGATTCACCGCGTCGCTCGCGCACGAGCTGGGTGCGTTCGGCGTGGCGGTGAAGCTGGTCGAACCCGGTTACGCGCCGAGCACGCGCTTCGCCGCCAACGGCGAGGAGCGGATGCGCGGCTTGGTTCCCGAGGCGTACGCGCCCTATGCGCAGCGCGTGTTCGCAGCGCTGACCCAGGTGGCCGAAGTGACGCACGAGTCCGACGTGGCCGAAGCCGTGTGGCGCGCAGCCAACGACAGCACGGGGCGGCTGCATTTCCCCGCGGGCGCGGACGCCGTTGCGCTGGCGGCTACGAACTAGCGCGCTCGCTTCGCGCAGCGCACGGGCGAAGCGTGCCGCGCCGCGACGGCGGCGATTCGCTCAACGCTCGGGCTGCCACACGAAGCTGTCGCCCTGGGGATTGATGTGTCCCAGGCCAGGGAAGGGGAAGTGCACGGCGTAGATGCGCAGGTTGTCGTCGGCGGCACGCTGCAGCAGCGCACGCCGACTGGGCTGCGCGAGCGGCGCGTTCTCGTCGTACTGCACGGTCCATTCGGGGCGCTGTACCGAGACCACGAAGTGGTGCGCGCTATCGCCGATGTACAGCAGGCGTTCGTCGCCCGACGCGATCTCGTAGGCGCTATGCCCCGGGGTGTGCCCATCCACGGGCACCGCGGTGACCACGCCGGGCAGGAGTGCCGCGCCCGGCTGGAAGGCCGCGACCTTCGGCGTGATCGCGGCGACGAGCGCGGCTGCATCGCGATCCTGCTTGAGGGCTTCCCATTCGGGTGCGGTGAGATGGATGGTGGCGTTGGGGAAGGCGAGCGCGCCTTCGCGCGTCAGCAGGCCGCCGACGTGGTCCGGATGCCGGTGCGAAATGAACACGTCGCTGACCTGCGAAGGTTCGACGCCGGCGGCGCGCAGCGTGGCCGGCAGACGGCCGGCGCGCGCGAAGGACGCATCCGCCGCACCGGTATCGAACAGCAGGATCCGCGTCCCGCTGCGGACCAGCAGCGGCTGGATGCTCAGGTGCAGCACGTCGCTAGGCTGTCCTGCAGCCGCCAGCAATGCGGCCACCTGCTCGGTTGGCTGGCCGACGCCGAAGGTCTTGCCGTCATTGGCCGCATCGATGTCGCCGTCCTTCAGCGCCGCCGCATCGAGCGTGCCGATGCGGAAGCGGAAGACATCAGGATGGCTGGCTGTCGGCGTTGCCCCGGATGCAGGCGGCGCGGGCGTGGTTGTTGCAGTGGCAGTGGGTTGCGGTTCCGAGCATCCGGAGAGCAGCGCGCAAGCCAGCAGCGTGGTCATCAGGACGGCAAGCGAAGTGCGGGTCATGCAAACCTCGGGGGAAGGGAGAATGCAACGGCGCGTCGGGCGCGCCTCGGGTGCCACCGAGCTTATGCACGGCGCTGTCGGTCAACAAGACGATGCGGCGACACGCTTCGTCTCGCGTGATGCGCGAATCAGGCGATGGCCCTGCCGGGCGCATAGCGATCGACCTGCATAAGCTTTGTTGCTTCATCGCGCAAGCCGACCCGCGCGGATGCCGGAGCCGGTTCCAGAAGTCCCGAAGCCGTGTGCTTCGAGAAGAACGCATCCCGCCTACGGCGTCATTCCGGCTTGGATGCGTACTTGGACTTCATGAAGTTGAGGTAGATCCAGCCGTAGCGCTGGTACCAATCGTCTTCCGAATAGTACTTGGCCTCGCATTTGCCCAGGTCGTGCAAGGCCTCGTCGAGGTTGGACAGGTACTGCCCGGCCTTGTTGACATAGGTCTTCTGCAGGCTTTCGACGGCTTCCTTGATCTGCGGCTTGCCCTGCAGCTGCCATGACAGGCCGGCCACGCCGTGGATGCCCGACGTGCTGTCGCCGAAGGCCATCGCCGAATTGGCCATCTTGACGTTGGTGACCGTGATGCAGCGCGCGCGTTCGATGTAGAAGCGGTTGAAGTCGATCTTGCGGGTCGCCTCGGCGTAGCAAGCTTCGCAGTCCGGTTTTTCGGCGCAGGTGGAGGGAATGGTGGGCGCGGAGCTGTCGGTGTAGGGGGCGCCGCACTCGGCGGCTTCGTCGTCGAGCGCCTGCCAGTTGCGCAGGAACTCGCCCCCGGTCTGGACCACTCCGACGCCCCAGTTGGTCAGCTGCACGCCCTGGTCGGCGCCGCTGCGGCCGCCCGCATCGCGTGCGTCGCGTTCTTCGTTACGCTGCTCGCGCCGCTCGTTTTCGCGGTCGTACCAGTCGTTGAGCATGCCCATGGTCTGAGCGGCCGCGGGCACCGCCGCCAGTGACAGGATTGCGCCGAGCAGGACTCGCATCATGACGATTTCCTCCGCAGGACCACGGCGGCAAGCACGCCGATCACCACCACCAGCGCGCCGACGATGAACCATGGCAGCAGCGAGCCGCCTTCCTTCTTCGTGCCGCCGTATTCGCTGGCTTTGACCACGACCGGGACGAGTTCGGGCTTGACCTCGTCGCCGACCCAGACCAGCAGCCGATAAGGCGTCCTGTCCTGTTGCGCGTCGACCGAGATCTGGAATTCGCCTTCGGTACGGATCTTGAAACTCACCGGCTCGTTGCGGGTCTCGCCGCTGCGCAGCGGCTGGTTCCAGCCGTACTTGGTGAGCTTGATGCCGACCTGGTCGCCGTCGCGCACCGGGCGCAGCAGCACGGTGACCGGCATCAGGCTGGTGAGGTTGTCGATCAGGAAGCGATGCGGCTGCTGGCCGGCCTCGCCCTTGACCACCACCGCCTTGCCGTGGTCGATGCCGGCCATCTTCTTCGGCTCGAGGCGGAACACCTTGGGTTCCGGCGGGTCGGCGGCGCTGGCGGCGAAACATGCGGCCAGGAGGAGCAGGAAGGACAACCGCAACGCCAGGGCCATGCGCACCGCTCCTTGAGACATCTTTCCAAAAACACGCGGAATCGGGGACGAACCGGTCGCCGGATTGTGGCGGATGTGACGCTGCTCACCAAAATCGATCCTGCTCCACGCCGTCAGGTGCGCAAACGGCTCGTACTCTCTTTGTGGACATGCCGGCATGCACTCGCTGCAACGGGTTCGTGGCGTACGGCAGCGGCACCTGTGGTCCCTCTACACTGCAACCTCGCATCCGAACGATCGGACACACTTCATGCGCCTGTTGCCGCTGTTCATGCTGCTCGCCGTCGTCCCCGCGTTCGCCCAGGCGCCGGCGCTGGACGATGGTAGAACCCGAGCCATTGCCGCTGGCTACAAGGCGCTGACGCTGTGCAGCGCGCACTTCAACGCCGGGCGCAGTCCTGCGCAGGTGGAGGCGCTGGAGTTGCGCGGGATCTATCCGGATTACGAAGCGCAGGTGCACGCGTTGCAGGCCAGCGTGGACGCGCAGGCGCGCACGGTGTCGGTGGCGTTCGATCCCGCGCTGCCGCCGCGCATTGCGGCGTGGCGACCGAACCTGGGTTGCGCGCAGCTGCCGGTCGGCGCGGACACGAAGGCCATCGCCGCGTTGCCGCGTTTCGACACGCGCACGCCGGATCTCGATGGCGAGCCTTGGCCACGGGGCGAACGCGATGCGCTCGGGACGGCACGCGGCGATGCGGCTGCCTTGCAGCAAGCGGTCGCGGCGGCCTTCGATTCGCCGAAGTTTGGCGATGGCACTGCGACCACCGGCGTGGTGGTGCTGCAGGACGGCAGGATCGTCGCCGAGCGCTATCGCGACGGCTTCGGCCCGCACGTGGCGCAGCGCACCTGGTCGGTGGCGAAGAGCCTGGCCGGCGCAGTGATCGGTGTGGCCGTGCGCGAAGGCGTGATCGATCCGGCGCAGCCGGCGCCCGTGCCGGAATGGCAGCGTCCGGGCGATCCACGCGCGGCGATCACGCTCGAGCAACTGCTGCGCATGTCCAGCGGCCTGTACAGCGACACCGCCGGCAACCGCACCGACGCGCTGTACTTCGGCGGCGGAACGGTGGCCGAAGCCGCGACGGGATGGCCGCTGCAGGCGACGCCAGGCACCCGCTTCCGTTATGCGAACAACGACATCGTGCTGGCGATCCACGCGCTGCGCGCGCGCAGCGGCGACGATGCGCGCGCACTTGCGCGTCCGTACACCGATCTGTTCTGGCCGCTGGGCATGACCCGCACCCATGCCGAGACCGACTGGCAGGGCGGCTTCGTGCTGTCGAGCCAGGTGTGGTCGACCGCACGCGATCTCGCGCGCTTCGGCCTGCTGTTGCAGGACGACGGCGTGTTTGCAGGACGCCGCCTGCTGCCCGAAGGCTGGGTCCGCGCCGCGACCACGCCGTCGGGGCCGCAGCCGGCCGACCGGGACTTCGGTTACGGCGCGACGCTATGGCTGCTGCAGCGCTCGCCCGGCGTGCCGGCCGATGCTTTCGCCGCGCTCGGCAACCGCGGACAGATCGTGGCGGTGGTGCCGTCGCGCAAGATCGTGATCGTGCGCCGTGGCGAGGATCCGGCGGGCAAGAAATTCGACGAGGCGGCCTTCGTCGCCGCGGTGCTGGCGGCGCTGGACTGAAGCGGCATCGGTTGGAGTTCGCTGCGCTTACCCCGACCTGTGCGCCGACGCAGCGACCGAGCCGGCGACATCCTCGGCGCCGGGAGAAGCGGTATCGGCCGGGTTGCTCGGTGCCGGCGCAGTGGGCTGGTCCGTCGCCGCGCCACCGCCCTCACGCGCGAGATCGGCGCGCAGGCGTGGCAGGGCCTGCGGATGGCGGGTATTGAGGAACTCCAGCATGCGCTCGCGCAGCGCGCAGCGCAGGTCGAACAGATCACCGGAGTTGCGCGCGCTCACCAGCAGCCGCACCTCGATGCTGCGCTCGGTGGTCTCGGTGACCTGGGCCACGCACACGCGGCCGTCCCAGCGCGGATCGTCGTTGCAGATGCGCTGCAGTTCGGCGCGCACCTCGGCCATCGGCGTGCGGTAGTCCAGCCACAGGAAGGCAGTGCCCAGCAGCTGCGCGCTGGTGCGCGTCCAGTTCTGGAACGGATGTTCGATGAACCACTGCAGCGGCACGATCAGCCGCCGTTCGTCCCAGACGCGCACCACCACGTAGGTACTGGTGATCTCCTCGATGCGGCCCCACTCGCCTTCGACGATGACCACGTCGTCCAGGCGGATCGGCTGCGCCAGTGCGATCTGCAGACCGGCGATGAGGTTGCCGAACACCGGCCGCGCGGCGATGCCGGCGACCAGGCCGATGATGCCGGCCGAGGCCAGCAGGGTGGCGCCGATCTGGCGGATCGCGGGAAAGGTCATCAGCGCCAGCGACACGCCGACCAGGATGAGGGCGCCCTGGATCACGCCGGCGATCACCCGCGTCTGGGTCTGCACGCGACGCGCGGCCAGGTTGTCTTCGACGTCGACCGGATGCTCGCGCAGGATGCGCAGCTCCACCGCGCCCACGGCGCGCACCGCCAGCCAGGTCGCGCTGAGCAGCACACCGATGCCGAGCCAGTGCTGGATGCGGCCGATCGTGTCCGGCGCCAGGGGCGTCGCGGCCACGGCAACGGCCAGGAACAGCAGCGGCAGCGCCACCGCCGCCGGGATCGCGATTACCTGCACGACGCGGGCGCGGGTGCGCGTGGACGCATGCGCCTGCGCGCGTCGCGCGATTGCCAGCAGCGCGCGACGCACCAGCAGGCCCAGCACCAGCGCCACCAGCAGCGGCCAGGCGATTGCACCCAGTTGCTGCCAATCCAGCGTCGACATCGCATTACCCTGGTTGCGGCGAAACCGACAGCTTGCCGTGCCGTTCGTTCATGCGATGTCGATTGCGCGATCACGTAGGCGAAAAACGTGACCAACGCGAAGACAGGAACCCTTGCACGGAAAGCAGCGTCGACCTTTCGGTGGTTGCATCTGCAAGTTGCAGGCGGTATTCCCGCTACAACCGGTTGACCCGGAACTTCCGTCCCTTGATCCTGCCTTCGCGCAGACGCGAGAGCGCCAGCCCCGCCTGCGGCCGCGCGATGGCGACATAGCTGCGCGTAGCGAACACGTCGATCTTGCCGATCGCGTCCTTGTGCAACCCGGCCTCGCCGGTGAGCGCGCCGACGATGTCGCCGGGCCGCAGCTTGTCGCTGCGTCCGGCGTCGATGCGTAGCGTCGACATCGCCGCGGGCGGCACATTGTCCGCCTTGCCCGAGAGCGGCAGCATCCTGTCCCACCGCAGCGGCTCGCCCTGGCGCTCGGCGATGGCGTCCGCGCGCGGGCGCTCACGCGGGGTGCACAGGCTCAGCGCCAGGCCCGCGCGACCGGCGCGGCCGGTGCGGCCGATGCGGTGCAGATAGGTGTCCGGATCGGTGGGCAGTTCGTAGTTCACCACCGCGCCGATGTTCTCCACATCGAGCCCGCGCGCGGCGACGTCACTGGCCACCAGCACGCTGCAGCTGCGGTTGGCGAACTGCACCAGCACCTCGTCGCGGTCGCGCTGCTCCATGTCGCCGTGCAGGGCTAGCGCGGAGAAGCCGTAATGCGCGAGCGAACCCACGACCTCCATGGTGTCGGCGCGGGTATTGCAGAACACCACCGCCGATTCGGGCCGATGGCGCAGCAGCAGTGCGGCCAGCAGGGGTCCGCGGCGCACCGGATCGGCTTCGTAGAAGAACTCCTCGATCGTCGCCGGGCTTTCGCCGCCGTCGATGCTCACTTCCAGCGCGTTGCGCAGCATCGCGTTGCCCAGCTTGCGGATCGCATCGGGAAACGTGGCCGAGAACAGCAGGCCCTGCCGGTCTTTCGGCGTGCGCTTGACCAGGTCGCGGATCGCCTCCTCGAAGCCCATGTCGAGCATCCGGTCGGCCTCGTCCAGCACCAGGGTGCGCACGCCCTTCAGCGACAGCGCGTCCTGGGCCACCAGTTCCTGGATCCGGCCGGGCGTGCCCACCACCACATGCGGTGCATGGGTGAGCGAGGCCAGCTGCGGCCCCAGCGGGATGCCGCCGCACAGGATCGAAAGTTTGAGGTTGGGCATGCCGACGGCGAGCTTGCGGATGTGTTTGCCGACCTGGTCGGCCAGCTCGCGCGTGGGGCACAGCACCAGCGCCTGCGGTCCGCTGCGCGCCGGATCCAGCCGGTGCAGCAGGCCGAGCCCGAACGCCGCGGTCTTGCCGCTGCCGGTGGGGGCCTGCGCGATCACGTCACGCCCCTCCAGGATCGCCGGTAGCGCCTGCGCCTGGATCGGCGTCATCCGCGCGTAGCCGAGCGCGTCGACGCCCTGCAGCAGGGCGGGCGAAAGCGGCAGGGTGGAGAAGTCGAGGGCTTCGTTCATGCGCCCATGGTCGCAGGTTGACGGCCCGGGCAAGTGGATACAGGCGCCACGGGTGCCGTCAGGGCGGAAATCGTCGGAGGTGAGGCAGCGGATCGGCGTCCTGAAGCCGCGTGTGGGGAGGTTGCTTTGTACGGAACGGTGGCAGCCTTCGGCAGACGCGGGCGAGTGAGTGGACGTTCGCGCGACGCGCATCAAGGCAGCCGCAACGCGCGCCGCAATTCAGGATGCGCGCGGCATGCGCTGAACGTGTTCAGTTCGCGCGTCAATTTCCGCTGTCGTCTTCACTGCAGCGCGATGTTGCGCAATCGCCGTTGAACCGGCGCGTCTGCGCACGCGGAGTTTCACTCCGCTGACATCGCACACTGCGTAGCGTGGCTGCGTCTGGGCTGGCCTGCGGTGTTCTGAGCTGCAGCCGGCCCAGCGTTCCCTCACCCCAGGAGCAAAGCAATGAGCGACATCAAGAAAGATCACAGCATCGGTGCAGGCACGGGCGCCGTCGGTGGCGCAGTGGCAGGCGCGGCAGTGGGTTCGGTCGCAGGCCCGGTGGGTAGCGTGGTCGGTGCGGTTGCCGGCGGCGTGATGGGCGCGAAAGCTGGCGATGCCATCGCCGAAGCCGTCAACCCGACTGAATACGTGAGCCATTTCGAGAAGAACTACCGCACCGCGCCGTACTACTCGGCCGGACGCGAGTGGAGCGACTACCAGCCGGCCTACCGCTACGGCTACGACACCTACGGCCAGTATCGCGGCCAGCGCTTCGAGGACGTCGAGGGCACGCTGGAACGCAACTGGAACGAAGCGAAGGCCAATTCGCGCCTGGGATGGGCGGAAGCCAAGGATGCGGTGCGCGACGGCTGGCACCACATCGAGCGCGCGATGCCCGGCGACGCGGACCGCGATGGGCGATGAGGGACTGCTTGCGAAGCGCAGCTTCGCGTCCCGAAGAGCGCCGGCCCTGCTTGGGCCGGCCGGACCGATGAGGGACTGCTTGCGAAGCGCAGCTTCGCGTCCCGAAGAGCGCCGGCCCTGCTTGGGCCGGCCGGACCGATGAGGGACTGCTTGCGAAGCGCAGCTTCGCGCTCGTCAAGTACCCTGCAAGACAAACGGGCCGCGCAAGCGGCCCGTTTTTCCTGTCCCCATTCACTACCCTTGAACGGCGCCGGGCCTAGCGTGCCAGTCGGGCCCTGCGCATCTGGAGGTAGCCGATGAGCACCCTGAAGAAAGACCACATCCTCGGCGCGGGCAGCGCCGCGGTAGCGGGCGGCGCGACCGGTGCGGCGATCGGTGCCGTGATAGCGGGACCGGCTGGCCTGGCGGTCGGCGCGGTGGCGGGCGGCGCGCTCGGTGCGGTGTTGGGCAATCGCGCGGCCGAAGCAGCCGACACGCGCCTGGATCTGGGCCATTTCCAACAGATCCATCGCGAGATGCCGTATTTCATCGACGGCATGAAATGGGACGACTACGCCCCGGCGTATCGCTACGGCCTGGAAACGTACCGCACCCGTGGCGCGCAGCCGTTCGCCGAGGCCGAGCCGGAACTCGAGCAGGGCTGGGGCCGCGCGCGCGACGTGTCCCGGCTCACCTGGCTGCAGGCACGCAGCGCGGTGGAACACGCCTGGCGTTCGCTCGACGAAACCTTGCACGCGAAAGGCATCTGAGCGTGCGGCGCCGATGGGACGGGCGGGCTGGCCGCAACCGTCCCACCAGCCCGGATCAAACCAGTTCGGGTTCGACTTCTTCCTTACCCGGTTCGTCCGCCGGCCACTGCGCGGCTTTCGCCAGTTCGGCCGTGGTCGCGGCCGCGGCGCGTTCCTTGGCCTGCAGGCAGGCGTTGCGCTTGTCCGGGCACTGGATCTGCATGTAGTCGGCGTCGTAGTCGAAGCGATCGACCAGGAAGTCGATGAAGGCGCGGACCTTGGGCGACTGCACGCGGCCGCGCGGGAACACTGCATTGAGCTCGTATTCCGGACCGGTCCACGCCGGCAGCACGCGGCGCAGGTAGCCGCGCTCGACGAACGGCTTGACCATCACGTCGTTGGCCAGCATCAGCCCTTCGCCACATAGCAGCGCCCCGCGCAGGCCGGCCGGATCGTTGGCGACGAACACCGGGTCGATCCGGTAGTCGACCAGGCCGTTGCCGTCGTTGAGCGACCAAACGAAGCTGCCGTTGCGCCGCTGCTTGCTCATCGCCAGCGAGCGGTGATGCTGCAGGTCGTCCGGATGCAGCGGTTCGCCGTGCTTGTCCAGATAGTCCACGCTGGCGAAGACCTGGGTGCGCAGCGTGGCGAGCTTGCGCGCGATGAAGGTGGAATCGGACAGCGGGCCGACGCGCAGGGCGATGTCGAGTTCCTTGTCGATGATGTCCAGGTTCTCGTTGGTGAGCAGCATCTCCACCCGCACTTCCGGGTGGCGCGCGTGGAACTCGCCCAGCAGCGGCGCGATCCGCTCGATGCCCAGCGAGTAAGGGGTGGTCAGACGCAGCCAGCCGCGCGGGCCGCCCTGCAGCTGGCCGACCGCGCTCTCTGCTTCGTCGAGTTCGCGTGCGATGCGCTGGCAATGCTCGAAGTAGATGTTGCCCGCTTCGGTCAGGCCGAGCTTGCGGGTAGTGCGATGCAGGAGCTGGGCACCCAGACGGGTTTCCAGATCCTGCACCTTGCGGCTGACGGTCGTCTTGGGCAGGCGCAGCGAGCGCGCGGCGGCGATGAAGCTGCCCAGTTCGGCGACTTTGACGAAAACCAGGGTGTCGTTGAGATCGCGGGACATGGCGGGGGCGTCCGGCTGGGCCCGGGCAATGCCGTGCGTGGAGCGCTGGCAGGTCGTCGGTCTGGAACCCCGGCGTGGTCGCGCGGCGCGTGCCGGCGGCAACCCATCAACGGACTCGTGCACGCGGCAGTGCGCGGGCGGAAGGTGAGGAGATGAAGCGCCGATGGGGATTAGCCCATCTCGTGGACAATTATTCCCCGATTCAGCGGCTAATCAAGTGCCCTGGAAGCGCTTACCGTGTGTGCCACCCCACACGTGAGCTGCACCATGCGTCCCTCCCTCCGCCATCACCTGCTCCGCGGCGCCCTGGTCGCCTTCCTGGCGCTGGACCTGCTGGGGCTGGTCGCTCTCCTTTACGATCAACTGTTTAGCGTCGAAACCCCCTACCTCTGGGTGATGTCCGGGGTGCTGGTGCTGGCCGCGTTGCCGATGCTGACCAAGCTGGCCGACTATCTGCTGGCCCCCCCTGGCGAGGGTGGAATCGGTACGTTTTCGGGAGGAAAAATCCCGTGATCGGGACAATCGGTAGTGCGGTCGTCGTATTGGACGCGGCCGGCGTGATCGGTCGCGGCCTGGTCGCGGCCGCGCTCGACGCCGGCGCCCACGTGCTGGCGGTCGATCGCAGCCCGACAGCACTGGCCACGCTGGCAGGGCTGCACCCGCAGGCGTCATTGACCCTGCTGACCGGATCGGCGCAGGACGAACCCCAGGCACAGGCCCTGGCCACGGTATTGCGCGAGACGGGCCGGCCGCTGGCCGCGGTCCTCGCCACGTTCGACGCCGGCAAGCTGCGTGGACGCCTGCTCGACCAGACGGCCGCCACCACCTGTGCTGCGCTGAATGCTTCGCTGGAGCCCGGGCTCGCGGTGGTGCGCCATCTGCTGCCGCTGCTGGCCGAAGGCGGACGCGGCGGCAGCTTCGTGCTGATCGGTGGTCCGGGTGGCCGTCATCCCTGGGCCGGCTACGGTCAGCGCTCGGTGGCCGAGGCCGCGCTGCGCATGGTCGCGCGCGTGCTCCACTGCGAGGCGCGCGCGATCGGCGTGCGACTGCAATTGCTTTCGGTCGATACGCCCACCTGGGGTCTGCACGCCGGTCCGCCGCGCGCGCACTGGCCCAGTGCGCTGGAGATCGGCCAGCACGCGATCCGCCTGCTCGTGCCGGGCGGGCCCACCGACGCAGTCGTCGAATTCGCCGATCTTCCACGCATGCCCGAGGCGTCATCGCCCGACGGCGCGTCGCACAACCTGCAGTCCGCGCGCCGCCTGCTCGACGCGGCGACGCTTGCACGACGCCAGGAAGTGCCGTCGTGAGCGGCGTCGCCACCCTTTTTACCAGCGCCGTCGTGCCTCGCACAGGAAACGGATAGCGAGACAGGACCACTGACACCACGCTGTCGGCATCGCAGGCGCACGCTGCAACCGGCGCATCCCCTACATCGAATGCAACAAGGACCCGCCCCCATGAACGTTCCGAATCCATCCATTGCCCGTCCGGGCCGCGGCACAGCGCTCCCGGCGCTCGCGCTGTCCATACTGGCCGCGGTGCTGATCGCCGCATGCAGCAGCGAGGCCGCACCCGCGGCGCCGCCGCCGCCGGAAGTCAGCGTGGCCGCCATCGCCGCCGAGCCGGTCCGGCAGTGGGATGCCTTCACCGGCCGCGTCAGCGCGGTGGAAACGGTGGAGTTGCGTCCGCGCGTGAGCGGCTATGTGCAGCGCGTGGCTTACGAGGAAGGTCAGGAGGTCAAGAAGGGCGATCTGCTGTTCGTGATCGATCCGCGTCCCTACCGCGCCGCGCTGGACCAGGCGCAGGCCCAGCTCGAACGCGCCCGCGCCGAAGCGCGGCTGGCGCAGACCCAGGACAAGCGCGCGCAGTCGCTGGTCGAGGCGAAAGCGATCTCGCGCGAAGAGTTCGAGACCCGCCGCTCCGCCACCGCGCAGGGCAATGCCGCGGTGCGCGCCGCCGAGGCCGCGGTCGCCGCCGCGCGCCTGGACCTGCAGTTCACCGAGGTGCGCGCGCCGATCGACGGACGCGCCGGACGCGCCGCCGTGACCGAGGGCAATCTTGCCCAGGCCGATGCGACCCTGCTGACCACGCTGGTGTCGCAGGATCCGGTGTTCGTGTACTTCGAAACCGACGAGCAGACCTACCTGCGCTATCAGGATCTCGCGCGCAAGGGCGAGCGCAACGGCTCGCGCAACCCGGTGCGGGTGGGCCTGGCCAACGAAACAGGCTATCCGCACGCGGGCACGCTCGACTTCGTCGACAACCAGGTCGACCCTGCCACCGGCACCATCCGCGCGCGCGCCGTGTTGCGCAATCCGGACCGCGCGTTCACGCCCGGCCTGTTCGCGCGGGTGGAGCTCGAGGGCAGCGGCGAGTTCCGCGCGCTGATGGTCGACGAAAAGGCGGTGCTCACCGACCAGGACCGCAAATACGTCTACATCGTGGGCGCCGGCAACAAGGCCGAGCGGCGCGACGTGGTGCTCGGCGCCAGCATCGACGGCCTGCGCGTGGTGCAGTCGGGGCTCAAGCCGGGCGACAAGGTGGTCGTCGGCGGCGTGCAGAAGGTGTTCTTCCCCGGCATGCCGGTGACGCCGAAACAGGTCGCGATGCGCCCGGCCAAGCCCGGCACGCCCGTGGCCGTGGCTGGAGCGAAGTAACCGCTCTCCGTTTTCCGCCGTCGCCGGTCCCTCGACTCCCCCTCTCCCATAGGGGCCGGCGCGGCTTTTTCTTCTTCCGGTTCCGGCGCGGTCAAGGCGCGCCCACCACCCAAGGATGCACGCGATGGACTTCTCCAAATTCTTCATCGACCGGCCGATCTTCGCCGCGGTGCTGTCGATCGTGATCTTCGCCGCCGGCCTGATCTCGATCCCGCTGCTGCCGGTCGGCGAATACCCCGACGTCGTGCCGCCTTCGGTGGTGGTGCGCACGGTCTACCCCGGCGCCAACCCCAAGGTGATCGCCGAGACCGTGGCCACGCCGCTGGAGGAATCGATCCGCGGCGTGGAAGGCCTGATGTACATGAAGTCGGTGGCGAGTTCCGACGGCGTGCTCACCACCACGGTCACCTTCGCCGCGGATGTCGACGCCGACGAGGCCACGGTGCGGGTGCAGAACCGGGTCAGCCAGGCGCTGGCGCGCCTGCCCGAGGACGTGCGCCGCCAGGGCGTGACTACGCAGAAGCAGTCGCCGGTGTTCCTGATGGTGGTGCATCTGGTCTCGCCCTCGGGCAAGTACGACACGCTGTACCTGCGCAACTACCTGCGCCTGCACATCAAGGACCAGCTGGCCGGGATTCCCGGCGTGGGCGACGCGCAGCCCTTCGGCGGCGGCGATTACGCGATGCGGCTGTGGCTCGACCCGGACAAGGTCGCCGCGCGCGGCATGACCGCCGGCGACGTGGTGCGCGCGGTGCGCGAGCAGAACATCCAGGTGTCGGCCGGCCAGCTCGGCGCCGAGCCGATGCCGGGCGGCAGCGATTTCCTGACCCCGATCAACGCCCGCGGCCGGCTGGCGACCACCGAGGAATTCGGCAACATCGTGCTCAAGAGCGGCGAAGGCGGAGAAGTGGTGCGCCTGTCCGACGTGGCGCGCATCGAGCTGGCCGCCGGCGACTACACCATGCGCGCGCGACTGGACGGCGAGAACGCCGCGGCGATCGGCATCTTCCAGGCGCCCGGCGCCAATGCGCTGGAGATCCGCGACGAGGTGATCCGGCGCATGGACGAGGCTGCCAAGCGTTTCCCGCCAGGCATCGAGTACAAGTCGATCTACGACACCACGGTCTTCGTGCGCGATTCGATCAAATCGGTGATCACCACGCTGCTGGAGGCCACCTTGCTGGTGGTGCTGGTCGTGATCCTGTTCCTGCAGACCTGGCGGGCGTCGATCATTCCCCTGATCGCGGTACCGGTGTCGGTGATCGGCACGTTCGCCGCGCTGTACCTGCTCGGTTTCTCGATCAACACCCTGACCCTGTTCGGATTGGTGTTGGCCATCGGCATCGTGGTCGACGATGCGATCGTGGTGGTCGAGAACGTCGAGCGCCACATCGAGCAGGGCGCCACGCCGCTGCAGGCCTCGCACCTGGCGATGAAGGAAGTCTCCGGGCCGATCATCGCCATCGCTCTGGTGCTGTGCGCGGTGTTCGTGCCGATGGCGTTCCTGTCCGGTGTGACCGGCCAGTTCTACAAGCAGTTCGCGGTGACCATCGCCATCTCCACCGTGATCTCGGCGATCAATTCGCTGACGCTCTCCCCGGCGCTGGCGGCGCGGCTGCTCAAGCCGCACGACGCGCCCAAGGACCGTCTGACCAGAATGATCGACCGCGGCTTCGGTTGGCTGTTCCGCCCGTTCAACCGGTTCTTCAATCGCAACGCGCAGCGCTACGAGCGCGGTGTGTCGAAATCGCTGGGCCGTCGTGGCTTCGTGTTCGCGATCTATGCCGGCCTGCTGCTGGCCACCGGGCTGATGTTCCAGGTGGTGCCGCGCGGCTTCATCCCGGTGCAGGACAAGGGATACATCATCGCCGGCGTCAAGATGCCCGAAGGCGCGTCGATCGAGCGCACCGACGCTGCGTTGAAGAAGATCGGCGCGATGGCGATGGAGATCGAGGGGACCCAGAACGATGTCGCGTTCCCCGGTTTCAACCCGCTGCAGTTCATCAACACGCCCAACTACGGCGTCACCTTCATCAACCTCAAGCCATTCGGCGAGCGCGACCGCAGCGCGACTGAGATCAACGCCGAGCTGGCGGGCAAGATCCACGGCATCCAGGAAGGCTTCGCGTTCTCGCTGCTGCCGCCACCGATCCAGGGGCTGGGCAACGGTTCGGGCTACTCGGCCTTCATCGAGGACCGCGGCAACCTGGGTTACGGCGCGCTGCAGAGCGCGGTGCAGGCCTTCCAGGGCGCGGGCGCGCAGACGCCGGGGTTGGGCTTCATCAACTCCAGCTACCAGGCCAACATGCCGCAGCTCGATGCCGAGGTCGACCGCACCAAGGCCAAGGCCCAGGGCGTGCCACTGACCGAGCTGTTCGACACGCTGCAGACCTATCTGGGATCGTCCTACGTCAACGACTTCAACCTGTTCGGCCGCACCTGGCAGGTGATCGCCCAGGCCGACGGGCCGTTCCGCGACAACGTCGAGGACATCGCCAACCTGCGCACCCGCAACCTCAACGGCGAGATGGTGCCGATCGGCAGCATGGTGAAGGTGACCGAGGCGTTCGGGCCCGATCCGGTGATCCGCTACAACGGTTACACGGCCGCGGATCTGCTCGGCGAGGCCGACCCGAACGTGCTGTCTTCGGCGCAGGCGATGGAGAAGATCGAGGAGATCGCGCAGCAGGTGCTGCCCAACGGCATGGAGATCGAGTGGACCGACCTGAGCTACCAGCAGGCGACCCAGGGCAATGCGGCGCTGGTGGTCTTCCCGCTGGCGGTGCTGCTGGCCTTCCTGGTGCTGGCGGCGCTGTACGAAAGCTGGACCCTGCCGCTGGCGGTGATCCTGATCGTGCCGATGTGCATGCTGGCCGCCTTGATCGGCGTGAACCTGACCGGCGACAACAACGTGTTCGTGCAGGTCGGTCTGGTGGTGCTGATGGGCCTGGCGTGCAAGAACGCGATCCTGATCGTGGAATTCGCGCGCGAACTGGAACTGCAGGGCAAGAGCACCGTGGAAGCGGCGCTTGAAGCCTGCCGCCTGCGTCTGCGCCCGATCGTGATGACCTCGATCGCGTTCATCGCCGGCACCGTGCCGCTGGTGCTCTCGCACGGCGCCGGCGCCGAGATCCGCCAGGCGACCGGCATCACCGTGTTCTCGGGGATGCTCGGCGTCACCCTGTTCGGCCTGTTCCTGACGCCGGTGTTCTACGTCGCCCTGCGCAAGCTGGCCAAGCGCCCGCTGGTGCGGCACGACGACCACGCAGCGGAGACGGTGCATGCCTGAGTCCGCACCCCGCATTCCCACACACGAGGATATCCGCAGGGCGATCGGCGGCGGCGCGACCGGACACGGCCGCGCCACGCCGGAACCTTCCGCCTCGTCCCCCCTACAGGAATCCCCCATGAACCAAGCTCAAGAGAAGATCGCGCTGGTCACCGGCGCCACCCGCGGCATCGGCCTGGAAACCGTGCGCCAGCTGGCGCAGGAAGGCGTGCGCACCCTGCTAGCCGGGCGCGATGACGAACGCACCGCAAAGGCCGCGCAGGAACTGCAGGACGAGGGCTTGCCGGTCGAGGCGCTGACGCTGGACGTGACCGACGGCGCCAGCATCGCCGCGGCCGCGGACGAGGTCGCCCGCCGCCACGGTCGGCTCGACATCCTGATCAACAACGCGGGGATCGCGCGCGACGAGATCGGCAAGAAGCCCTCGGAGCAGCTGCTCGACACCTGGCGCGAGACCTTCGACACCAATCTGTTCGGTGTGGTCGCCACCACCCAGGCGTTCCTGCCGCTGCTGGGCAAGGCGCCGGCCGCGCGCATCGTCAACGTGTCCAGCATCCTCGGCTCGCTGGCGCTGCACAGCGATCCGGCTTCGCCGATCTACGATTTCAAGATTCCGGCCTACAACGCGTCCAAGAGCGCGCTCAATGCCTGGACCGTGAACCTGGCCCACGAGCTGCGCGGCACTCCGATCACGGTCAATGCCGTACACCCGGGCTATGTGCGCACCGACATGAACAAGGGCGAAGGCGAACTGGAAGTGGCCGACGGCGCACGCAGCAGCGTGCAGATGGCGCTGCACGATGGCGATCATGCCAACGGCAGTTTCACCCACCTCGGAGAAGCGCTGCCATGGTGATTCGGACACTGGCGATCAGCACGCTGGCCGCCGCGCTGGCCGCGTGCGCGGTCGGGCCGGACTACGTGCGGCCCATGCCGTACGCGCCGGAGAATTTCGTGCGTGCCGAGGCGACGGCATCGACCCCGGCGGCCGCGACTCCGGCCACGACCCCGGCAGGTACCGCCGATGTGACCGCAGGCGACGCCGAATTCTGGCGCGGCTT
Organism: Lysobacter sp. M15; assembly: GCF_022662515.1. NCBI lineage: Bacteria > Pseudomonadati > Pseudomonadota > Gammaproteobacteria > Lysobacterales > Lysobacteraceae > Lysobacter > Lysobacter sp. M15. The sequence continues at coordinate 89,080 of NZ_JAKPBV010000010.1, forward strand.
CGGCGACGCGCAGCTGACCGGCCTGGTCGAGGACGCGCTGTCCTACAACCACGATCTGAAGATCGCGTTGGCCCGTTACGACCGCGCCAATGCGCTGCTGCGCGGCGCGAAGTACGACTACTTCCCCACCATCACCGCTAGCGGCGAAGCCAGCGATTCGCGCCTGTCCACCGACCAGGCGGCCGGCGGACCGCGGGATGGCGAAAGCTACAGCGCCGGCATCGATGCGGTGTGGGAACTGGATCTGTTCGGCCGCATCCGCCGTGGCGTGGAAGCCAATCGCGCCGAAGCCGCGGCCAGTGCCGCCGACCTGCAGGCGCTGCAGGTCGCGGTGGTAGGCGAAGTCGCGCGCACCTACGTGGAACTGCGCGGCCTGCAGGAACGCCTGCGCGTGGCGCGCGAGAACGCCGAGAACCAGCGCGAAACCCTACGCCTGGTGCAGGCGCGTCTGGACGCCGGCCGCGGCACCGAATTCGACAGCGCGCGCGCACGCGCCCAGCTGGAAAGCACCCAATCGCGGGTACCCGCGCTGGAAGCGGCGGTCGCGGTGGCCATGCACCGGCTCGCGGTACTGACCGGCCGCACGCCCGATGCGCTGGTCGCGCAGCTGGAGCCGCTGCAGCCCCTGCCTGCATTGCCGACGAAGCTCGATCCCGGCACCCCGGGCGATCTGCTGCGCCGCCGGCCCGACATCGCTGTGGCCGAACAGCGTCTGCACGCGGCCACCGCGCGCATCGGCGTGGCCACCGCAGACCTGTTCCCGCGCTTCACCCTGGGCGGGTTGCTCGGCAGCCAGGCGATCGACAGCGGCGACCTGTTCGAAGGCGGCAGCGAGACGCGATTCGTGGCGCTGGGCATCGACTGGTCATTCCTCGACATCGGCCGTGTGCGAGCGCGCATCGCCGCAGCCGACGCCGATGCCGAAGGCGAGCTCGCCAGCTACCGGCAGTCGGTATTGCTGGCGCTGGAGGACACCGAGAACGCGCTGGTGCGTTACGCCCGCGCGCGCCGCGAGGACGGACATCTCGAGCGCGCCGCGATCGACAGCGCGCAGGCCGCGCGTCTGGCCCGTCTGCGCTTCGACGCCGGCGCCGCCGACCTGCTGGAAGTGCTGGACGCCGAACGCACCCAGCTGCAGGCACAGGATGCGTTCGCCGATGCACGCACCCGCAGCGTAGCTGGCGCGATCGGCGTATACAAGGCGCTCGCGGGCGGCTGGCCGCAGCGCATGCCGGTACGCGAAAAGCTGGCCGATGCGCGATGAAAACCAGAACGCCCCCAAGACGCCACCAAGACGCCGACCCCCCCCTTCATCCCCGTATGACCTAAGACCCGATCAGTCGATGCAGGACTCGCCCGCCCTGAACTTCGCCGCCGTGCTGTGCAGTGATGGACCGCATCTGGCGCTGCCTGAAGCGCAGCGGATCTTCGCCCCATTCATCGGCAGCTGGGACCTGATCGTGCGCTGGTTCGATGCGCAAGGCGAGCGCGCGCGCGAGGAGCGCGGCGAATGGCATTTCGCCTGGGTGCTGGAAGGCCGCGCGATCCAGGACGTGTGGATCGTGCCGCAGCGCGATGAGCGCGCGGTACGCCCGGAGGCTGGCGAGTACGGCACCAGCCTGCGCTTCTACGACCGTGACATCGACGCCTGGCGTTCCACCTGGATCGGACCTTTCCATCGTTACCTGCGTCGCTTCACTGCACGGCGCGCGGGCGACGAAGTGGTGCTCGAAACGCTCGAAGACGAAGCGCCCCCGCCGATGCGCTGGATCTTCTTCGACATCCAGGCCGATGCTTTCCGTTGGCGCAACGAGGTTCTCGACAACGGCCGCTGGCGGGTGCAGCAGACCTTCGATGCAACGCGGCGACCCGGTCACGGTTGAGGCGCCGCCAGCATCCGGATTCCTGCAGAGCCGACCTGCCAGGCCCGACACACAAATCGCAAAAGCAAACATCAAGGAGTACTCGACATGCACGCGCTCATCGTTGTCGCGCATCCCGATCCCGATTCGCTCAGCCACAGCGTTGCTGCGAATGTTGCCGAGGGCGTGTCCCTGTCCGGTCATGACAATACCTTCGAAATCGCAGACCTCATGTCGGAAGGTTTCGACCCGAGGTTCACCGCGTCCGACATTGCCGTTCATCGCACGCTGGCTCCGCCCTCCGCCGATGTCGCGGCCGAGCAGGCGAGGATCGACCGCGCCGACGCCCTCGTGCTGGTCTATCCCGTCTACTGGTGGTCGATGCCGGGTCTCTTGAAGGGATGGATCGATCGTGTGTTTGCCAATGGTTGGGCTTACGACGAAGGCCCGGATACGAAACTGGTGAAGAAACTCCACCACCTGCGGGTTCATCTCGTCGCCGTCGCAGGCGCCGATGTGCGGACGTATGCGCGACATGGCTATTTTGGCGCGATGAAGACGCAGATCGACCACGGGATCTTCGATTACTGCGGTGCGCGCGTCGTGACCTCCGAACTCATGTTCGATTCGCAGACACAGGATCCTGTTGGTCATCTGGACGCCGCTCGCGCCATTGGACGCAATCTTTTCAATGCTTCCGGGCGATCCGACATGGCAGCAGCAGCATGAGTACATCCCACGTCGCGAACGATGGCGTCAACTGCCGCATCGTCCTCGCCAGGCGGCCGCGCGGACTGCCCACGCCCGCGGACTTCCGCCTGGAACAGGCCGACGTACCCGAACCCGGCGAGGGGCAGGTGCTGATGCGCACGCTGTTCCTTTCGCTCGATCCCTACATGCGCAACCTGATGGATGAGGTCGCGCCGGTCTACGCGCGCCGGGTGGAGGTGGGCTCACCGATGGTCGGCGGCACCGTCGGGCGTGTCGTCGCCTCGCGGCATCCGCGCTTTCGCGAAGGCGACCTGGTGCTCGGCAACGCCGGCTGGCAGGACTACGCGCTGTCGGACGGCAGCGACCTGGTCGCCATCGGCGATATCGACCCGCCGTCGCTTGCGCTGGGCGGGCTCGGGATGCCGGGGTTCACCGCGCACGTGGGTCTGCTCGACATCGGTCAGCCGAAGGCCGGCGAGACCGTGGTGGTGGCTGCCGCGACGGGCGCGGTCGGCGCGGTGGTCGGCCAGATCGCCAGGCTCAAGGGTGCGCGCGCGGTCGGCATCGCCGGCGGCGCCGACAAATGCCGCTACGCGGTCGAGTCGCTCGGGTTCGATGTCTGCCTCGACCGCAACGCCGCCGACCTGGCGGAACGTCTCGCCGAGGCCTGCCCGCAGGGGATCGATGTCTATTTCGAGAACGTGGGCGGCGCGGTGTTCGATGCGGTGCTGCCGCTGCTCAACATCGGCGCGCGCGTGCCGGTGTGCGGGATCATCGCGCATTACAACGACCAGCGCCTGCCGCCCGGCCCGGACCGCCTGCCGCTGCTGCAGGCCACGCTCCTGCAGAAACGGATCCGTATGCAGGGCTTCATCATCCTCGACCACTACGGCGAGCGCTTCGACGCATTCCGCCGCGAGATGGGCGAGTGGCTGCGCACCGGGTGCGTGCAGCTGCGCGAGGACCGCGTCGACGGGCTTGAGAACGCACCGGGCGCGTTCATCGGCCTGCTCGAAGGCCGCAACTTCGGCAAGCTCGTGGTGCGGGTGTCCGATGATTGAACGCGCGAACTCGCACGGCGACGTGACGCCGGCCTCCGCAACACACGCGGAACGCCGGCCATGAACGCGTGGTGGCTGCTCGGCGCCGCCGGCGCGCTGGAAATCGTGATGGCGCTGGCGCTGAAGGCCTCGCAAGGGTGGACCCGGCCATGGCCCAGCGCGATCGGTCTGATCGCGGCGATCGCCAGTCTGTTGCTGCTGACCCAGGCCATGCGCCACCTGCCCGCCGGCACCGCATATGCGGTGTGGACCGGCATCGGCGGCGTGGGCGTGGCGGTGCTCGGCATCTTCGTCTTCGGCGACAGCGCCTCGCCGCTGCGGCTGCTGTGCATCGCCCTGATCGTGGCGGGCATCGCGGGGCTGCGGCTGCTGGATGCGTAATCGACGAGCGCGCCGCGCTTGCGTAGCCGCTTGCTTCCGCCCCCTCATTCATCAATCCAGGAGACATCATGGAATACCGTTTTCTCGGAAACTCGGGATTCAAGGTGCCGGTGCTTGGTTTTGGCGCCGGTACCTTTGGTGGCAAAGGGCCGCTGTTCAGCGCATGGGGCGATACCGGTATCGCGCAGGCGCGGCGCCTGGTCGATCTGTGCCTGGACGCCGGCGCCAACCTGTTCGACACGGCCGATGTGTACTCCGACGGCGCGTCCGAGGAGATCCTTGGTGCGGCGATCGAGGGCCGGCGCGATGCGGTGATCGTGTCGACCAAGCTCACGCTGCGTGCCGGCGACGGCCCCAACGACATCGGCGCTTCGCGCCATCACCTGATCGCCGGCGTGGAGCGCGCGCTGCACCGGCTGCGCACCGACTACATCGACCTGCTGCAGCTGCACCACTTCGATGCGCGCACCCCGGTCGAGGATGTGATGTCGACGCTCGACGATCTGGTGCGCGCCGGCAAGGTGCGTTACCTGGGCGCGTCCAACTTCTCCGGCTGGCAGCTGATGAAATCGCAGGCCGTCGCCGCGCACCGCGGCACCGCGCGCTTCGTCGCGCACCAGGCCTACTATTCGCTGATCGGCCGCGATTACGAATGGGAGCTGATGCCGCTCGCCCTCGATCAGGGCATCGGCGCCGTCGTCTGGAGTCCGCTTGGTTGGGGCCGGTTGACGGGAAAGCTGCGTCGCGGCCAGCCGCTGCCCGCAGGCAGCCGCCTGCACGAAACCGCCGGCTTCGCGCCGCCGGTGGACGAGGAGCGCCTGTACCGCGTGGTCGACGCACTGGACGCGGTCGCCGCCCAGACCGGCAAGAGCGTGCCCCAGATCGCATTGAACTGGCTGCTGCAGCGGCCGACGGTGTCGACCGTACTCATCGGTGCGCGCGACGAGGCGCAGCTGCGGCAGAACCTGGAAGCGGCCGGTTGGGCGCTGGACCCGGCGCAGGTTGCGATGCTCGACGAAGCCAGCCGGGTCACGCCGCCGTATCCATACTACCCGTACTGGAACGGCCAGTTCTCCGAACGCACGCCGCCGCCGGTGTAGGCGCGGGAGATCGCGTCCGCGACCCGTGACCATCGAGGAGCAGATCATGTCGACCGAATACAAGGGCAGCTGCCTGTGCGGCCAGGTTCGCTATTCTGTCGCCGGTCCGATCGAGGACGTCTCCCACTGTCATTGCTCGATGTGTCGCAAGGCGCATGGCGCGGCCTTCGCCACCTACGCCAACGTGCCGGCGGCCGCGCATCGTTTCGTGCAGGGCGGGGAACGGTTGCGGGTGTTCAATTCATCCGGCCATACGGAGCGGGTCTTCTGCTCCGTGTGCGGTTCGCCCATGCTTTGGCGCAACCCGGTCGAGTTCCCCGGGATCGCGTCTTTCCCCCTCGGCAGCCTGGACACTCCATTCCGCCCACCGGTCGAGCGCCATATCTTCGTCGGATCCAAGGCGGTGTGGCACCAGATCGGCGACGCCTGGCCCCAATCGCAATAGCGCCTGCAGCGGATCGCGCACAATTCCGGCCGGCCGCTCCATCTCACTGACCAGCATGAATACGACCGTCGCCTTCAGGCCGTACACGCACGCCGACCGGGAGGCCTGTCTCGAGCTGTTCGATGAAAACTGTCCTGAGTTCTTTGCGCCGAACGAACGCGATGACTACGCGAACTTCCTCGATGCCGAGCCGGAAGGGTATGAAGCATGCATCGTCGGCGACCGGATTGCAGGGGCTTTCGGCCTCATTGTCGGCAATGCGCGGCGCATGCATCTGAACTGGATCCTGCTCGATCCGAAGTTCCAGGGGCTAGGCATCGGCTCGGCCATCATGGGGCGGATCACGACCCTGGCGATGGCTGCGGGAATCCACGTCGTCGATATCGCCGCCAGCCACAAGTCCGCGCCATTCTTCGCGAAGTTCGGGGCGGTTGCGACAGCGACGACCCACGATGGATGGGGGCCCGGCATGCATCGTGTGGACATGGAACTCAGGACGGGGAAGCCCGACGCTTCATTCGAACCCGCGCCGATCCGCGACGGCCACGACTGACGCATGATGCACTGAGGATGCGGCAATGGGCCGGGCGATTGCGTCGATTCGATTATTCCAACATAATCGAAATATGGATACGACTCACGCTGTGACCGCACTCGGGGCCTTGGCCAATGGTTCCCGGCTGTCGGTGTTCCGACACCTGATCGCACTGGGCCCGGAAGGGGCCTTCCCCAGTGACGTCGCCGGGACATTCGATCTTCCCGGGGCGACCCTGTCCTTTCATCTGAAGGCGCTGCTGCATGCCGGCCTGATCGAGGCCGAGCCGCAGGGCCGCAACATCCGCTACCGGGCGAACTTCGCGCAGATGCAGGATCTGGTCGATTTTCTGACCAAGAACTGCTGCGGCGGCGACCTGTCCAGATGCGTGCCCGCGTCCGGCAAGCGGCTGACGGCCGCGGGCATGCGCGCCAGATCCGCGCGAGCCCGTTAATCCATGTCCATCGGCATCCGTCTCGCTCGCGCCGGCGGGTCAACGAAAGTTTCGCCATCCGATCCTCTCGAGCTTTTCCGCAGGCACATCCAATGACTATCCGCGTTGGCATCAACGGCTTCGGCCGCATGGGCCGTCTCACCCTGCGTGCGGCCTGGGGCAATCCCGACATCGCGTTCGTGCAGATCAACGATCCGGCCGGCGATGCCGCCATGCTCGCGCATCTGCTGAACTTCGATTCGGTGCACGGCCGCTGGGAACATGAGGCAACCGCCGACGGCGATGCCCTGGTGATCGACGGGCAGCGCATTCCGGTGACGCGCAACAAGGACATCGCGGCGACCGACTGGTTGGGCTGCGATGTCGTGGTGGAAGCCTCGGGCAAGTTCCGCAAGCCCGATGTGCTGCAGCCGTACCTGGATCAAGGGGTCGGGCGGGTCGTGGTGACGGCGCCGGTCAAGTCGCAAGGCGCGCTCGACATCGTGATGGGCGTGAACCACCGGCGCTTCGATCCCGCGCAACACCGGATCGTCTCGGCGGCATCGTGCACCACCAACTGCTTCGCCCCGCTGGTCAAGGTCATCCACGAGAAGCTCGGCATCCGCCACGGCAGCCTGACCACGATCCATAGCCTGACCAACACCCAGGTGATCGTGGATGCGCCGCACAAGGATCTGCGCCGCGCGCGGTCCTGCGGCAGCAGCCTGATTCCGACCTCGACCGGATCGGCGACCGCGATCGCCGAAATCTTCCCGGAACTCAGGGGGCGGCTGAACGGCCACGCCGTCCGGGTGCCCCTCACCAACGCCTCCTTGACCGATTGCGTGCTCGAAGTCGAGCGCGCCACCACGGTCGACGAGGTCAACGGCCTGCTGCAGGCCGCCGCTGAAGGCGAGCTCAAGGGCATCCTGGGCTACGAGACGCGCCCGCTGGTGTCGATCGACTTCCTGCACGACCCGCGCTCCAGCATCATCGATGCGCTGTCCACGCTGGTGATCAACGGTACCCAGGTCAAGCTCTACGCCTGGTACGACAACGAGTGGGGCTACGTGAACCGTACGGCCGAACTCGTGCAGCTGGTCGGCAACGCACCCCGGTAACACCGTCATGCTCGCGCGCCTGTCGCCGGACGTCCGCCAGTACCTGGTCATCACCGGCAACTACTGGGCCTTCACCCTGACCGACGGCGCGCTGCGCATGCTTGTGGTGCTGCACTTCCACGCGCTGGGCTACAGCCCGCTGCAGGTCGCCTTGCTGTTCCTGTTCTACGAGATCTTCGGCGTCATCACCAATCTCGTCGGCGGCTGGCTGGGGGCGCGCATCGGGCTCAACCGAACCATGAACATCGGCCTGGGAATGCAAGTTGCGGCCCTGTCGATGCTACTGGTGCCGGCCGCGTGGCTGACGGTGCCGTGGGTGATGTCGGCGCAGGCGTTGTCCGGCGTCGCCAAGGACCTCAACAAGATGAGCGCCAAGAGCAGCATCAAGCTGCTGGTGCCGGGCGATCGGCAGGGCGCGCTGTATGGCTGGGTGGCGGCGCTGACCGGCTCCAAGAACGCGTTGAAGGGCGTGGGCTTCTTTCTCGGCGGTGCGTTGCTGACGGCGATCGGGTTCAGGTGGTCGGTGGCTGCGATGGCGATCGGCCTGGCGCTCGTCTGGCTCCTCAGCCTGGTGTTGCTGAAGCGCGATCTCGGCAAGGCCAGGAGCAAGCCGAAGTTTCGCGACCTACTGTCCAAGAGCCGCGCCATCAATCTGCTTTCGGCGGCGCGGCTGTTCCTGTTCGGCGCCCGCGATGTCTGGTTCGTCGTGGCGCTGCCCGTGTTCCTGGCGCAGTCGCTGGGCTGGGACTTCTGGCAGGTGGGCGGCTTTCTCGCCGCATGGGTCATCGGCTACGGCCTCGTGCAGTCGATTGCGCCGTACTTCACCGGTCGGCGCAGCGGCAGGGTGCCGGACGGCCGCACCGCCTTCCTGTGGGCGGTGGCGTTGGCGGTGATTCCGGCCGCAATGGCCAGTGCGCTGGTGCAGGGACAGTCACCGCAGTACGTGCTCATCGCAGGGTTGGCCGTCTTCGGCGTGCTGTTCGCCGTCAACTCGTCGCTGCACAGCTATCTGATCGTGAGCTATGCGGCGGAGGACGGCGTCTCGTTGGATGTCGGCTTCTACTACATGGCCAATGCGCTGGGCCGCCTGCTGGGCACGATCCTGTCGGGCTGGATCTTCCAGGTGGCAGGGCTCGGCGCCTGCCTCACGATTTCGGCGGCCATGGTGGCTGCTGCGGCGATCGTTTCGATTGCACTCCCACGTCACAAGGTCACGCAGCTCGAATCCACCGGATTGCAGCCGCCCGGTGGAAGCGGCCGCTAGCTGGTCAGGAACTGCAGACGGCTCGATAATCGCACCCGTTGCACGCCAACGTCTGAGCCGAGCGGGGATCGATGACGCACCGACTGTTCGTTTACGGCACGCTGGCGCCGGGCCGGCCCAATGCACACGTGTTGGCGAATGTCCCGGGCGAATGGGAAGCAGCGACCGTGGCCGGAAGATTGTTCCAGCAAGGCTGGGGCGCGGCCGCGGGCTATCCGGGGATCGTCCTCGATCAACAGGGCGAAGCAGTCGAGGGCTTCCTCTTCAGCTCGCAGCACCTGTCCGGACACTGGGCCAGGCTCGACGCGTTCGAGGGTGAAGGCTATGAGCGCGTGCTGACCACGGCGAAGCGCAAGGACGGCACGGTGGTGGATGCGTACATCTACGCGCTCAGCCGGAGCGGCTTGCCGCCTGGTGCGGCAGGCGGCTGATCGTTCGCTGAGCGCCTGGTGACCTTGCTGGCTTGAACGAATCGTTGGAGCACTCGCAGGCTTAAATCGAGTGCGCCGCTGTGACAAGCAGCCCGCCAATGATGGCGAGATTGGATTGCCAGGTGCCGATCGCGTTGGCACGCGCCGGTTCCTCCATGTCCCAGAAGTTGAGCAGTAGCACCGAAGCCGCGATGGTGAAGGCGGCTAACCCCAGGGCGGCCCAAGCCGGACGAAAGCCGAAGATCAGTGCCAGGCCTGCCACGATCTCGAACGCCGTACCGGAAAGCAGCACGAGTCTGGCCGCAGGGACACCGCGCGCGGCGATTGCCTGGGTGACCGGCGCAAGGATGAAGAAGTGGCGAACACCGGCAACCACGAACAGGCCGCCCAATAGCAGGCGGCCCGCGAACCACAGGATTGCTTGAGCCACAGGTTGCATGATTCATCAGCCCTCCGACCCCGGATCAAGTCGGGCCGCAAGGCGGCATCGGCTTGAATGATTTGTCAGCCTGTACCCCGCAACGCATTCTCTAAGCGTTGCTTGCGGAAGCCAAGAACGCCGAGCAGCAATACGATGGCAGACAACGACAGCGATGCCAAGGTAACGGCTGCCTCGCTTCCCTCGACGGCCAGCCCGAGTGCCCGGGTCAGCACGGAAGCATCGTAAAGGGTCGCAGCGGCCAACGCGGCGCCAGCAGCGACGAGGCATGCAGAGCCAAGCTTCTTCATGGTCTTTCCTCCAGAACTCAGTGGTGGCTTATGCGGCTAACCTCAGAACCAAGCCGGAGTGACGCCAGTGAAAAGGAAAAACAGCGCGCGCTTCATTTAGGCCTGGCTTGGCGTAAGGTCGGGAAAACCTAAATCCAACCAAGCCTGCCTGGCTATCCCACCGCGACGAAATGGCCCGAACGGCAGACGAAATGGGGAATTTGGGGACGAGCAATTGGCATGCGGTCAATCGCCCGAACCAATCCGGGCCACGAAGCGATTTCGGCCCGGGCAAATGACCAGCAGCCGCTTACCCGCGCGGCGACAGGGGACGTTTTGGAAGGCCCGGATCCATATGATCCCAGGGTTGGGCGCTGGATACGTAGAAGTCGAGGCTGGGTTGGTACAAGGACGGGTCGTCCAGCGAACCAGGACGTATCCCGAACAAGCCGGGGATTGCCTCGAGTTTCAAGAAGAGTTGCGTCCCGCAGTTCTGGCAGAAGCCACGCTCGATAGCGTTGCCGCTGTCCCCTTTCGAGACGAAGAACTTGGGGATGCCGGTGATGCTCACGGTGCCCATTGGGAACATCATGACCGGAGCGTAGGGACCGCCAGAAGCGCGCTGACAATCCGTGCAATGGCAGTTCCCGCCGAATGCAGCGTCGGCATCCGTTGCATAGCGCACGTTGCCGCAAAGACATCCACCCGAATACGCCATGCGCGATGCTCCCTCCGAAGATGCCTGATGCCTGATTGCGCCGCGCCCTGAAGTGGCTCCGGCTTGGGTGGAGGCGTCAGGGTGCGATCCGTCGCACCCACGGCACGACCGTCTCGCCGTCGCTGTCGACCAACGCCTGGCCGCTCGAGAAACCCAGACGCGATACCACCCTGGAAGACGCCACGTTGTCAGGGAGTATATGGGCAACCACCTGTTGTGCGAGCCCGGTCGAGGCTGCCAGCTGCAGCAAGCGCTCGACAGCCGAGGTCGCAACCCCTCGGCCTCTCTCGCTCCGGGCAACGCCGTAACTGATCTCCACCGTGCCATTGACCGGCGCAGTCTTGAACCCGCACCCGCCTAGAACCGACTGACGGATCTCGGACACCACCAGGAACGGGACGCACCAGAAGGGCGGTCTGCCGAGTTCCAGCTGGGTCAGCGCGCGAGTCGCTACCTTGGCAGGCGGCAGCGCGCCGTCTGGAATCGCCATCGCGCCAAGGTCGACAGCCTCGGACGCGGCAAGGCGGCGCAAGTTGGGAAGGTCGACGGGTATGAGCGCGATGCTCTCCGGATCTGCGACCTGTGACATAGGTTTCTCGCACCCACTGCGAAGCGGTTCCGGCTCGGGAAACTGTTCGGCGTACGCGACCAGTCTGCAAGCCTGACCTTACCGCTTGCGGCTGTCGTAATAATGATTATCTCCCCCATCCAGGTACTCGTCGACCAAGACGAGCCCTGCATTCGAAATGAGATCTTTGTAGGTATCCGCTCCTAACGACAACGACTGCTGGCCGGTCAGTACGTCCTTCCAGATACAGGCTTCTGCCGGTGATGTGAACAGAAAACGTCCACCGGAGCTCAATGTCTGAGCGATCCGACGAATGAGCCTGTCCTGCACGTCGGCCGGCAGCAGAAACATCAACCCAACCGCAACGATGGCGTCGAATTTTCGACCGAAGAAACTTGAATCCTCGACCGCTTCACAAACCACGTGCGCGCGAGGAAAACGGTCACGAAACATGGCGGCCAGAGTCGGCGAGGAATCCACGCCATAGACGTCGAATCCATCGTCCATCAATGCCGCAGAGATCGGCACGCCATGACCGCAGCCGAGATCCAGAATCGATAACCCGGGTTTGAGCGATCTGGCCCACGACCGCACCGTCGCGGCGCCGATGCCAGACTGCTCGCGGCGCGCCATGAACTCCGTGGCGACAGACTCATAGCCGTTCGACGGATCGTGATCGGGCATGGCCATCATCGACATCCTGCGTCCTCCGTTGCGTGGCCTGGCGCGTCAACCAAGTCGCGCTGCGAAGCGACTTCGGCTTGAATGAGCTGTTAGGTGCCAGGCGGCAGGGCCCGTTGCGCACGGAACACTGCCAGTACCGACATGAGCACCCAGTTGAGATACGCGAAACTCCCTACCAATATGCCCGTGATGCCGGAAGTGCGCCAATAGCCGAAGAAATATTCGAAGCCTTCAGATTTCGTGGCAACAACCACGACCAGGGACACGGCAAGCCCCAAGATCAAAGTTGCGATGGCGCTATGGAGCGATGGCTTGCGGCTGAGTGCATTTGCCCAGGCGGCAAAAGATATGGGAGCAAGGGCAAAGCATCCGAACCCTCCCGACACCCAGCCATGGCCTGCGCCGGCGAGCGCGATGCCGGCGAATAACACAAATGCCGTTATCAGTGTGGCGGCACCGTATCTCATGGCGTCCAGCGTCAGAATTAGGCCGACCCGCGAAGGGGGTTCGGCTTGAATGAATTGTTAGGGCCCATCCAGGTACCCCGGAACCTCCTGCCACGGAGCGCCGGGAGCGTCTCGCTCCCACGCAGTACCAGCAGGACGGTTGATGAGGTCTGACAAAGTTGGGTCCATTTGTAGGAACGCCGAGAGCGGAGTGACAACGGTATTGGCGTTGTCATTCACAAACTCTTGATCCTCATTGCCGCTCCAGAATACCCAGCCAGAATCATGCTCGTTATTGGGCGTGAGCCGAAATGCAAAGAGAACGGGCTGCCGATCTGGCCCGATCACTTGGCGGGATGCCAAAGCGAGCGGCGCATTCTGAGCGAGTCTGCTAGGCGAGTCCTTCACTGGGGCGGTACCGGCGATGGTAGGAGTAACGAGGATCATCAAGGCAACGAGCGCGAGATACTTCATATGGGCCTTAACGCCTGAATTAAGCCGAGCCGCGAAGCGGGTTCGGCTTGAACGAATTGCTAGTCAATGCACTTGCCTGAGCTTCCACCGCCTAGAGGAATGGGCAGCCCTTGCTTTTCCACATGGTAGTACAGCGACAGGACCTGCCATTGCGACCCCACCTTGTACAGCTGGACGCTGTTGACGCCGACGAAATCGGGGGCGGTTGAGGTCTTGTCGGTCCTCGACTCCACGACGCTATACGCCACCGCGAAGCGGTCGTAGGTCTGTATGACTCGTGAGACCTCGCACTCATAGAAGCCTTTCTCCCCGGCGCGCTCGTAGTGCTTGAGGAAATCTTCGGCTGTGGAGCGGCGCATGACGGGGACACCCGCCTGGTACCGCCCGCCGAAGATCACGGCATCCTCATGGAAAATCCGCTTGAGAGCGGCGAGATCCGCACTGGTGCCAGGATCGTTGGACAAAGCGCTCCACAGCGTGGAAACCGCCGCCTCAGGCGTGATTTCAACGGCAGACGCGCAAAGCGGTACCAATAAGAGCGATAGCAGCAGACTTCGCATGGGGGGGGGTCCTTGGTGTTGCCTAACGCCTGAATTAAGCCGAACCGCGAAGCGGTTTCGGCTTGAATGAATTGTTAGGTGGCCAACCCGGGACGTGCAATTGGCAGAACCACCTTTGCGCCACAGGACGGACATACAGCATCTGGCTGGAAAGCCGCCTGCGCAAAGTCTTGCGGCAGATTTGCCCGGCACTGTACGCACAAGAATTGATTGACGGGGTTCCGGTCACTGGCAGGGACGTACCTAACGCCCTTCTCATCAAACTCGACCACCCACCAACCATTGGCTTGGTCGTATTGGGCCGTTCCGTGACCCTCAAGATCCTCATCGTCATCTGACCAGTCGAATGCGACAAGGGGCAGCCCCTCGCGCAGTATTAGGCCGGCATTGGCTAGATCGCGGAGAGAGCCGAACGTGTCAAGAACGACAGCGGTTCGGTCGGAGTTCTTGACGCCGCGGACGAGTCCGTTGAAGTCAGCGTAGATTCTGGGCAGCGACATTGTTTGCTTGGCCACCCAACGCCAGAATTAAGCCGACCCGCCAAGCGGGTTCGGCTTGAATGAATTGTTACGCCTCATGGCCACCGCAGCAAGCCCTCATGCGCTTTGCCTGCGGTCCAGTACACGTCGCAGAAAAATCGCTGAAACCAAGTGCCTACTTTGTAACGTGAGAGGACCCCTGAATAGTCCAGGTTTAGGATGCTAGGCTGGACAAACCGGAACTTGTAGTCGCTCTCAAGTATTTGGATGAACGATAGAATCTGATCAGAAGAGTGAGTGTATGGCGGGCTACCAAACCTGCCGGTAGTAATTAGGTCGCCGAACTTTGAGAACAAGATCGAGGTTGGCGAGCTAGGACTACCGGTTGAGGTGTGTGTGAAGAGAGCCCCGTCTTGAAACGACGAGGGGCTAGGGATGTCCCAACGTGTCCCGGTTAGCTTTTCCAAGCGACGCCCTGCCCGTTGCACGCGGTTGAGTAGCTCTACCGTATCGAGAGCAGGGAATGGTTCTGCGGAATCGAAGGTGCCGAGATCCGAGATTTCGAGCATGCCTTTCATGAGGCCTAACGCCTGAATTAAGCCGACCCGCGAAGCGGGTTCGGCTTGAATGAATTGTTAGGCACCACTAGCTGAAGAACAGGCTGAGTATGGCGCCGACTGCAATGAGAGCAATAACTGCGCCTATGGCGCCGATGACGAATGGGAAGGCTACCGCAGCTACACCTAAAAAAGCCGCAGCAATACAAGGCCGCCGAGGCTCTTTGCGGACGAATCCGAACACGGATAAGACAATAGCAATTCCGCCTAGCAGCGACGTGGCCGCAATTACGATCTGATCTCGGTCCCACGAACCGTCCCTTTGAGGTTCTTTAACCCGACCCGTCAGACGGTCGACTGTGGCGTCTCGGATAGCGACGACCTTATCCGCGATCACATCTTCGATCGGTGGCGAAGGAGCGGCTGCTACAACCCAGAAATGCACAATTGCAATGAGAAGCGCGAGAGCGCCAACGCCAAGGCCGAGCGTACTTAGCTTGATTGAACGGTGCTGTGTCATGTGGTGCCTAACGCCTGAATTAAGCCGAGCCGCGAAGCGGCGTCGGCTTGAATGAATTGTTAGACCTGTGCTTCTGGGAAGTTGATGCCACGAGCTTTACCTGCATGCTCCAGTCCCGTTGCGACAGCCTGCGCGAACGCGAAGATTGTCCAAGCGATTTCCGAGAAGTCACGCTGATCAAAGTCTATCCGATCTCCAATTTTGAACTCTTTGGTTCTCCGCGTCAGGCGTGTTATGACAGTTCCACCCTTCTCAAGATACATCGGTGGCTCGAAAGGTATCTCTACACCTTCGACCTCAACGGCAGTACCAAGGCCGAGCCACTTAACTACCAATCTGTCACCGTCCGTCTTGTCCCTCTCTCCGACGATGCCAGATCGGTGGCCAAGGCAGTTACGTGCAGCGTTTATAGATCTTACTTCTTCCAGCTTTTCATCGGGGATGGAGAAATCCGGTTGCGCAAGAAGCCAGTCAAGCTTGTCAGACAACGACTGCCGATGGAATTTAGATATCTCCTTGTCTCTTAGGGAAAGCTCTGATGCATCCAAGGTTTCACCTGCCGCTTGCCGCCCGATAAGCGCGTATAGCGTTAGAACTTGATGCGCCTCTTCGAGGACAACTGAGATCAACTCGGCAATGTCCCGGAATCCGTTCTTGAGTATCCAGCTCCTCCATGCCGAGTCTTCCTCTTCGCGGCTCCAACTGAGCCCTGATTTAAACTCGATCGAGAACGGCGCAACCTCGGTCGCTTCACCTTGCGCTCCTCCACTTAGTCCGCGTGATACGAATCGTGAAGCCTCTTCCAGCGCCCTGTTGATGCGACCAAGTAGCGCTGCAAGATTGAGATTTACGGATAGTCGGTGCACAGGTCTAACGCCTGAGTTAAGCCGGGCCGCGAAGCGGCCTCGGCTTGAACGAACTGTTAGGCCGCACTGTAGCGCGGCCCGGGAACAGTGAGGAGGCGATGGACCGCCGCCCCATGTGGCCGGGAGCCGACCACGGCAGGGCGCAGCCCAAGAATGCCGCTGGAAACGCAACATGGGTCGACCAAGCACCGATGCCCCGATGCCGCGAGAGCACTCGGGCGCCAAGGCGAGCCAGGTCGGACAGAAACCGGAGAACGATTGGCGGCATGGCGCGAATTGACCACTCCATGTTGGTTCTACATGCGGCCTAACGCCTGAATTAAGCCGACCCGCGAAGCGGGTTCGGCTTGAATGAATTGTTAGGGCTCAATGCGACCGGTCTTTGGCTACGACCTGGTACACCGGCCCACCTAGCAGCCTATGCTCTT